>DYHI01000004.1:0-28392 GCA_020724225.1 Candidatus Altimarinus sp.
CCTTCATGAGAAATAAGATTAGTACATAAAAAATGTTATGCTACAATTGGTCAAGTATCAAATGTAGATCATAATCAAGTAGTAATTGGTAAAGCTTGAAGATCTAGATGGATGGGTAAAAGACCTACTGTTCTTTGAAAATCAATGAATGCTGTAGATCATCCACATGGAGGTTGAGAATGACATAATCCAATTTGATTAAAAGCTCCTAAAACTCCATGGTGAAAACTTGCATTATGAGTAAAAACTAGAAGTAGAAAGAAAACTACAAGTAGATGGATAATGAGAGATAAAAAAGGTAATTTAGTAAAATAGTTAAAAAATATTAAATTTGAAATAAATTTCAAAATTTAAAATTAAAATTTATTACTTATAATTAAAGGAAATTATGGCAAGAAGTTTAAAGAAATGACCATATGTATACGACAGACTTTTTAAAAAAGTTTTAAAGTTGAATGAACAATGAAAAAAAACAATAATTAAAACTTGGTCTAGAGACTGTACAGTAGTTCCAGAATTTGTATGACATACTTTCTGAGTACATAATGGTAAAGTTCATACTCCAGTTTTCGTTACTGAAGATATGGTAGGACATAAATTATGAGAGTTTTCTCCTACTAGAATATTTAGAGCTCATCCTGGACAAAAGAAATAATTAAGAGTAGTTACTACTACAAGAACTTAGGTATTTAATAATTTATAAAATTGAATACTTGAACTTAATACTTAAATACTAGCAAATGAAAGCAAGTTTAAATAATGTAAAAATATCTCCAAAAAAATTAAGAGTTTCAGCTGAAATTGTTAGATGACAAAAAGTTGAAGAAGCTTTAAAATTTTTGAGATTTGCTCCAAATAAATGAGCTCAAATTCTTTACAAATTACTTTTTTCTGCATCTAAAAATGCTGAAAACAATAATAGTCAAGAAGTAGCAAGTTTATATATATCTACACTTATAATAACAAAAGGTATAGTTTATAAAAGAGGGCAACCAGTTTCTAGGGGTAGAACACATTCTATCTTAAAAAGAACATCTAATGTTAAATTAGAACTACAAGTTAAATAATATTTTATATTTTATATTTATTAGTCTATGTGACATAAAGTAAGTCCTATAGCATTTAGAATTCCATATATAAAAACTTGGAAATCTTCATGGTTTTCTGAAAAAGATTCTTATAAAGATTTTTTGAAAAATGATGTAACTGTAAGAGATATTCTTAAAAAAGAATTGAATTGAATTCCATTAGGAGATATCCTTATTTCTAGAGATGATGGATGATTAAATGTTGATGTATATACTTCTAAAGCTGCTTTAATCCTTGGTAAAACTTGAGAAAATAAAGAAAAAATAGAAGGAATAGTTACAAAAAAAGTTTGATTAAAAACTATTTTGAATGTTAAAGAAGTTAAAAAACCAGATTTAAATGCTAAAATAGTTGCTTTTTCAATAAGTAATCAAATTGAAAAAAGAATGCCTTATAAAAGAGCTATAAAACAAGCATTGTTGAAAACAATGGAAAAGTGAGCTAAATGAATTAAAATAAAAGTTACATGAAGGCTTAATTGAGCTGAAATAGCTAGAAATGAAACATTTAAAGAATGAAATATTCCATTACAATCTATTAGAGCTGATATTGATTACTGTACAGCAAGAGCTGAAACTGTTTATTGAACTATCTGACTAAAAGTTTGGATATATAAATGAGATATTTTTAAGAAAAAAATAAATAAACTTGACTTTTAAAAAATTTTTATATACTAATTTAAACTTCCATGTTACAACCAAAGAAAACAAAGTATAGGAAGGTGCAAAGAGGGAGATTAAAATGACCAGCAACTAGATGAGCTGAAATAGCTTTCTGAGACTATGCTTTAAAAGCGACTGATAGATGATTTATTACATCTAGACAAATAGAATCAGCTAGAAGAGCAATGGTTAGATTTATCAAAAGATGATGAAAAATCTGGATAAGAATTTTCCCAAACACTCCTTTTACTAAAAAACCTTTAGAGGTACCAATGGGTTGAAATGTATAGAGCCCCTGTAAAACCTGGTAGAATCTTGTTTGAAATAACTTGAGTTACACCAGAAGTTGCTAGGGAAGCTTTTAGACTTGCTTCTTATAAGCTACCAGTTAAAACTAAAATATTAGTTGATTAATAAAAACATATGAAAGAATTGAAAGACTTAAAGTTAAAGGATGCTAAAAAACTTTCAGAATTGTCTGCAGCTGATTTTAAAAAAGAACTGCAAGATTCTGAAAAGAAGCTTTTCACTTTAAAAATGAAGTTGGAAACTGAAGAATTGAAACAAACTCATTTAGTAAAATATCTTAGAAGATATATAGCTAAACTGAACACTATTGCTTCAGAAAAATGAATTAAATTAAGTTAATTTTGTAATTAATAATTTCATGAGAACAAAAAAAGGTATAGTTACTAGTTCTAAAATGGATAAAACAATTGTAGTATCTGTTAATACTTACAAAAGTCATCCAAAGTATAAGAAAAGGTATATGGTGACAAATAAGTTTTATGCACACGATGATTTAAATATATGTAACGAAGGTGATGTTGTTGTAATTAAAGAAACAAGACCATTATCTAAATTAAAAAGATGGGATCTTGTAGAAAAAGCTAGTTAATTTGTAATAGTAATTTTTAAATTAAAAAAATATGATACAAGTAGAATCTAGACTTTCTGTTGCTGATAATACTTGAGCTAAGGAAGTTTTATGTATTAAAGTTCTAGGATGATCTCATAGAAGATATGCTTCTATTTGAGATATTATAGTTTGTGCTGTTAAAAAAGCTTTACCAGATTGAACTATTAAAAAGAAAAAAGTTGTGAAAGCTGTTGTGGTTAGAACTAGTAAAGAGGTGAGAAGAAAAGATGGAAGCTATGTTAGATTTGATGATAATGCTTGTGTTATTATAGGTGATGATGGAACTCCAAAATGAACAAGAATTTTTGGTCCTGTTGCTAGAGAATTAAAAACAAAAGGATATCAAAAAATAGTGAGTTTAGCTCCAGAAGTTTTATAATTAATTTCTTAATTTTATGAAAATAAGAACTTGAGATTTAGTACAAATTATGTCTGGTAAATCATCTGATAAAAATAAACAAGCAAAAGTTTTAAAAGTATTGAAAGATGAATGAAAAGTACTAGTTGAATGAGTTAATATTGTTACTAGACATATTAAAAAAATGGGAACAACTCCAGGTCAAATAATTAAAATGGAAAAACCAATTGATGTATCAAATGCAATGTTAGTTTGTCCTTTTACTAAAAAACCAACAAGAGTTTGAACTGTTAGTGTTGAAGAAAAGTGAGTTGCTAAAACTTTTAGATATTCTAAAAGAGCTGCAAAAGAACTTAATAAAGAACCAAAAGATTTGATAATCAAATAAGAATTTATTTTTTAAAAGACTAAAAATGTCTCTTAGAGAAAAATATAATAAGGAAATCGCTCCTAAACTAAAAGATAGTTTGAAGATTGATAATGTAATGAACATACCAAAAATTGAGAAAATTGTCTTAAATATGGGTATATGAAGTTATTTGAGAGCATGAAATAAAGATTACACTGTTCTTAAACAACATTTAGCTTTAATTTCTGGACAAGCTCCAGTTGTTAGATATGCAAAAAAGTCAATATCTAACTTTAAACTTAGAGAATGAATGCCTGTTTGATTAAGTGTAACTTTAAGAGGAGATGCTATGTATAACTTTTTGGAAAAATTAATTAATATTGTTCTTCCAAGAGTTAGAGATTTTAGATGAATTTCTAAAAATAGTTTCGATAAAGAAGGAAATTATAATTTCGGTATAAAAGAACATTCTATATTTTTAGAAGTTCCACAAGATGATGTAATTAAAAATCATGGTATACAAATTACTGTGAAAACGACTGCAAGAAGTAAAGACGAATGAAGAGAGTTACTTTCTTCTATTGGGTTTCCTTTTTCTAAATAAGAATTTAATATTTAATAATTTTTAGATGAGAAAGTCAAAAATAGCTAAAGCTAACAAACTGAAAACAAAATTCTTGAATGCTATAAAGGATTGAAGAAAACCAAAGTTTGCTACAAAAGTATTTAATTGTTGTTCTATATGTGGAAGAACAAGATGATACCTATGAAATTTCTGAATTTGTAGAATTTGTTTCAGAGAAAGAGCTAATGCTTGAGAATTACCAGGAGTAAGAAAATCAAGTTGGTAATTACTGTATTTAAAATAATTTTAGTTTTCTAATTTTAATGTTATGATAATAGATCCAATCGGAGATTTATTAACTAGAGTAAGAAATGCATATATGGCTAGAATAGAAGAGGTTAAAGTTCCTTATTCTAGAATTAAAGCAGACATATTGAAAATAATGAAAAAAAATAAGTATGTTATTGATTTTGAAGTTGTAGAAGAAGAAAATAATAAAAAGTTTTTACTTATACAATTAAATGATATAAGAGTTACTAAATATATTCCTACATTTAAAAGAATTAGTAAACCAGGACAAAGAATTTATATTGGTTCTAAAGATATAAAAAAATCTAGAAATGGTAAATGAATTTATGTAGTTTCTACACCAAAATGAATAATTACTGGTTATGAAGCTAGAACTTTAAATGTATGAGGTGAATTAATCTGTGAAATTTTTTAATAGTTTAAATTTGTAATGATATTTAATTATGTCTAGAGTTGGTAAATTGCCTATAGCATTATCTTCAAGTGTTGAAGCTACTTTGGATTGAAATAAAGTAGTTGTAAAATGACCACTTTGAACTCTTTCTTTTGAGCATTCAAATAGAGTAGAAGTTTTTAAAGATGGTAACTCATTAGTTGTAAAACCATTATGAAATGATTCTGCTGCTTTATGGTGAACAACAAGAGCTATATTGTCTAATATGGTTGAATGAGTAGCTAATTGATTTAAAAAGAGTTTAGAAATTAACTGAGTATGATATAAATTTGAAGTTACTTCACCTCAAAAGTTGGTGTTAAGTATATGATTTTCACACAAAGTTGAGATGGATGCCCCAGCTTGAATAAAAGTTGCTATGGATGAAAAAGAAAAAAATGTTATTCATATAACTTGAGTAGATAAACAGTTAGTTTGAGAATTTGCTTCAAAAATAAGAGCAAAAAAGAAACCTGAACCTTATAAAGGAAAATGAATTAAATATGTTGGAGAACAAATAAGAAGAAAGGCTTGAAAAACAGGTAAGTAAAAAATTAATAACGAATAGTGAATAATGAATAATTAAGGATATCAATATTCAAAATTCATTTAAATTATTAATTATTAATTATTAATTATTAATTAAATTGTTATGTTAGAAAAACAATTAAAAAGACAAAGAAGAAAAGAAAGAGTAAAAGCTACTATTTCAAATTCTTCTAGACCAAGATTAAGTGTGTTTAGAAGTAATTCTTCTATATATGCTCAAATTATAGATGATACTACTGGTAAAACTTTATGTGCTTCTAATGATTTGAAATTGGATTCAAAGCTTACAAAGACAGAAGCTTCAAAAAAGGTTTGAGAAGATATCGCAAAAAAAGCATTAGCTGCAAAAATTTCTGAAGTTGTATTTGATAGAAATTGATTTTTCTATCATGGTAGAGTAAAAGCACTTGCTGATTCAGCAAGAGAGGCTTGATTAAAATTTTAATTATTTAATAATTAATAGTATTTTTATGGATAATACTAAAAAAATAGAAGCAAAAGATAATAAAGAAACTCAAGTTGAAGTTACTAATAATGAGTTTAAAGAAGAACTTTTAAGTATAGATAGAGTTACTAGAGTAACTGCTTGATGAAGACAATTAAGATTTAGAGCAGTAATGCTTGTTTGAAACGGTAAATGAAAAGTTTGACTTTGAACTTGAAAATCTTGGGAAGTCGTTGATGCTATTGCTAAAGCTATTAATAGTGCAAAGAAAAATATAGTTGATGTAAGTATTGAAAATGGCTCAGTCCCACACGATCTTAAAGTTAAGTATAAATCTGCTATATTAATGGTTCATCCAGCTACAAAATGAACATGAATAATTGCTTGAGGTGCAGCTAGAAAAGTTCTTTCTGTTGCATGATATTCAGATGTAATTGCAAAAAGATTTGGTTCAACTAATCTTATAAATAATGCAAGAGCTACATTAAAAGCATTAACTTCGTTTAAAAAATAGTACTATAAATCTTAAATTTGGATTAAATTCCAAAATTTAAAATTTAAAATTTAAAATTTAAAATTTAAAAGTATGTTATCTTTAAATAACTTAAAACCTACTGATTGATCTAGAATTAAATCAAAAAGAGTTTGAAGATGAAATAGTTCAGGAAAATGAAACTTTTCTGGAAAGTGATGTAAAGGTCAATGATCTAGAAGTGGTGGTGGAATGGGGCCTTGGTTTGAATGAGGACAAACTCCATTATTTAGAAGAATGCCTAAATTAAAATGATTTTCAAACCATATATTTAAAATTGAATATAATGTTGTTAACTTATCTGATTTAGAAATTCTTGCTTGAAAGGGTATTACAGAAATAAATAAAGATGTATTGCTTAATAATAGAATAATCAGAAAAAAATCTCTTTGAGTTAAGTTGCTTTGAAAATGAGAACTTAAATCTAAGGTAACTATATCTTTGAATAAAGTTTCTGGAACTGCTAAAGAAGCTGTAGAAAAAGCTTGAGGAACTGTTGAATTAGTTGAAACTGTTTAATATAATAATAGTAAGTGGTAAGTTTAACTTACTCTTACTATTTTTTTTAGATAATTTATTATTAAAAATGATATTATGATTTTAAACCATATTAGATCTATATTTTCTGTAAAGGATTTAAAAAAGAAGATTATAGCTACATTGTTACTTGTATTAGTTTATAAATTTCTTTCAGTTATACCTGTTCCTTGAGCTAATACTGAAGGAATTTCTGCTATAATGGATCAACAAAAATGATTGTCATTGTTTAGTGCCTTAATGTGAGGATGACTTGAAAATTTTTCTATTATTTTAATGGGATTATCTCCTTATATCAATGCAGTTATCATTATACAACTTATGTGAGTCATTGTACCTAAACTAGGTGACTTACAAAAGGAATGAGAAGCTTGACAAAGAAAAATTAATAAAATGACTAGATGGTTAACTTTACCTTTGGCTTTTTTACAAAGTTACTGAATGATACTTCTTTTAAATAATCTAGCAAATTGAACAATTATAGACATAATGAATTGGCAAGTGGTATTGTTAGCTATGGTTATAGCAACTGCGTGAACTATATTTTTGATGTGGCTATGAGAAGTCATGACTGAATATGGTATTGGTAATGGTATAAGTATAATAATTATGGCATGAGTTTTATCTTGAACACCATGAGTTATACTTAATTACCTTTGATCTTGAAATATTGCACTTTTTGCTTGATTATTATTAGCTACTTTAATTATAATTTATATTATAATCAAGTTTACTGAAGGAAACAGAAGAATTCCATTAATTTATACTAAAACTTGAAGGGAAGAAAAATCATATTTCCCAATTAGAGTAAATCAAGCATGAATGATACCAATTATATTTGCTATATCACTTGTTACTTTTCCTTGAATAGTAGGTCAAATTATGTCTAATTCAACAGCTACACAAACTGCTGCTATTGGTAATTGGTTATTACAACATTTTAGTTTACAAAATCCTAGTTGGTCCTTTATAATTATATATTTTATATTAGTATTGCTTTTCTCTTTCTTTTATGTTTCTATTACATTCAATACAGAACAAGTTGCTGAAAGTATACAAAAAAGAGGTTGATATATACCATGAGTTAGACCTGGTGTTGAAACTGCAGAGTATTTATCTAAAGTTTCTACACATTTAAACTTATTTGGTGGTTGATTCTTAGCTTTAATTGCTGTATTACCTTATATCCTATGAAAAGTTATGTGACAATCTGTTGATTTTATCATATCTTGAGCTTGACTTATAATTATAGTTGCAGTTATTCTAGATTTGATAAGAAAAGTTGATGCAGAAATGAAAATGTATGATTATAGTAAATTTAAATAATAAAAAATTCTAGAGAAATCTAGAATTTTTTTATTATTTAGTGGGCATAGGTATTTCTATGCTTTTGTTGTGTCATAACTCTTTATAAGTAATTTTAATTAATTCATAGTTAATTCAAAGTGAAATTAATCTTTCTTCAATTGCTCAAGATACTTGTCTATAAATATCTGTATCATGTCTAGGATTTCTATTTTGGATTGATTCTTTTAATCTGTGACATGTTTCAATTAATTCTTCTCTATTTAAATTTATTAGTTCCCAAATAATCCAAATTGGTCATACTGATCATCATCATCAATTAAATGATATTTTTCAGTCAGCAAGTGTTTTTTTTATATCTTCAAACACTGGATTTTCTCATTTTAATGCATTTTCTGTTCAAGATTTCGTTGACTCTAATTTATCTTTTACTCATAATGCTAACGGAAGATTTGTTGGTTTTTTTCATAAATAAGGTCATTTTTCTCTATTTGTTTCCATATAAATAAATTTATAAAATAAAAAAAGTTCTTCAAATATATTTGAAGAACTTATGTTTTTGTTAATGTTTTTAATTTTTACAAACCACAAAAGAACTTCAAATATTTAATCCGAAGAAGAAAAAGAAGAAGTTAAATGTAGATAAAACTAATGTTTTCATGTATTTGTAATAATTAATGTAGACTTATTTATAATGATTTTTTATATAATTGCAAATTTTTTGTATAAAAAATCATTATTTATATACGAACATAAAAATATTTTGTTTTTAGAAATTCTTAAAATAAATTCTAAAACTAAATTTTATATAAATTATATCTCAGTTTTTCATCACATATATTGTATCAACACTTCAGGAATTGTAACATTTCACTCAGCTGTTTGGTAGTTTTCAATAATTGCTATCAAACATCTACTTAATGCTATAACAGTTCAATTTAGAGTGTGTACATACTCTGTTTTTCATTCACTATTCCTGTATCTTATACCAAGTCTTCTTGATTGATATTCTCATACATTAGAGCAGCTTGTAACCTCTCTGTATTTATCTTGTCCTGGCATCCAAGCTTCTAAATCATATTTTTTAAGTGCAGGATTTCATAGGTCTCAAGAACAAATATTTACTTTTTGATATGGAATTCAGAGTCATTGCCGAATTTCTTCTTCGATTGCAACCATTTCATTATGTAGTTTCTGGCTATCTTCTGCTTTACAAAAACAAACCATTTCTACTTTTTGAAATTCATGTCATCTAAGGATTCATCTCATATCTTTTCAAGCAGATCATGCTTCTTTTCTGAAACATTCACTGTATCAAGCATATTTTATAGGTGTATCTAGGTTTTCTAGAATTTCTCATGCATGATATGAAGTCACAGGAACTTCAGCAGTTCAAACTAGGTATAAATCATCATCATTTTCGTTTACTCTATAGACTCAATCTTCTCAAGCTGGCAAGAATCAAGTTCAAAACATTGCTTCTTCTCTAACTAGGACAGGTGGTAAGATAGGAGAAAATCACTTTTCAGCAAGTTTAGATAAAGCATAATTTATAATTGCAAATTGTAAAAATACAATATCTCATTTTAGATACCAAAATCTAGCTCATGATATTTCAGATCATTTTTCGGTGTCTATCCATCATTTTGCTTCTCAAATCTCATAGTGAGCTTTTGGTGTGAAATTAAATTTTGTAGGTTCTAGGAACTTAGATTCTATTTTATTTTCGCTTTCATCAACTCAAATTGCAGTAGTAGGATCTAAAAAATTAGGTAATCTATGATATATATAATTCCATTTTTCTTCTACTCAAGAAAGATTAGTTTCTAAACATGAAATTTTATCTCATACATTTTTCATTTCTGCAATTTTTTCTTGTTTTAGATTTGGTGCAAGAGTAGGTATTTCTTTTGAAACTAGATTTCTTTTATTTTTTAATTCATCGATTTGTTGCTGTAATTCAATTCTTTTTTTGTCAATTTCTAAAAACTCATCTAAATCAATTTTTAGATTTCTATTTTTTATAACTTGTTTATATCATTGGATATCTGATTTAATTTTTTTTAGGTCTATCATGGGTTATGGATTAGGGAATACTATATAAAAATATTTTATGAAGTTTGTAATCTTTGTAAAGTTTAAAACTATGAATAATACTTTTTCATCATAATTTTTGCTTCTTTATCAAGTGTTCTTTCTTTTAGTACTTGTTTTTTATCATATTGTTTTCTTCATCTACAAAGTCATATTTTTAGTTTTATCAAGTTTCACGATGTATATAATTCAAGTGGAATTACTGTAAATCAAGCTTCTTTTATCTTTCAAGATAGATAATTTATAGTTTTTCTATGTATAAATATTTTTCTATCTCTTGTAGGTTCCAATAATTTTTTTGCTGCTATATTTTGCAGGAATCATACATGCATTCATTTTACAAATGCTTCATTATTGAGTAATGAAATATATGATCATTTTAGATTTGTATTTCATGCTCTTATAGCTTTGACCTCATATCATTTCAACTCTATTCAAGCCTCATAACTTTGAATTATATCATAATCAAAATAGGCTTTTTTATTTTTTGAAATTGAAGTTATTTTTTTATCCATATATCTATTTTATTTCAAATATTTCTCATTGATGATCTATAATATATTGTAGAGATTTTCATTTAAACTTCCAAGGCCATTTCATATAATCCACAATTTCGTATGATCATGCTTTTCATAAATTATAAGGGTTTTCACTTACAGAAAAGTCTAGATGGTAATCATTATATCAATCCTCTGGAACTCATGTAACTCATACAGTTCATATATATTCTCATCTTGGAATCATAGTTCATTCTTTTAATGTATCAACTACCTTATCTAGATGAGCATACATAACTAATTCTCATTTCATAGTTTTTAACCAAACTTGATTTCATCTATATATATCTAAATTTCTGATTTTGTCATCTTCGCTTAGTTTAGGTCATTTTCTTAGTTTTGTTAAGTCTGTTTTATCCCAATTTTTTACAATTCTTATAACTATGCTATCATCCAAAGCTACTACTTTTTGTCAAAAAGGGGTATCTATATCCCAAGAATGGTGAATTCAATCAGTTAATCATGCTCTATATGGTCTTCAAGCATTTGGAAATTTTGAATGGTTTTTAGTAGGTAGAGAATATCAAGGAACAGGACTTATATATTTTAATTTTCTTTTTTCAAGTATATTTTTTACAATAATTCATTTATAAACTAATTCTTCATAAATTCTTTTTTTCTTTGCGAAATTATATTCATCACTTAATGAACTATTCTTATAATCTGTAAATATTTTAAATTTAGATGAGATTTTTTCAGCTTGTGAAAGTATCTTTTCAAGATCTTTTGTAGAATAATCAAGCAAAATAGAATAAAGTTTATAATCATTAATTAAGTTTAATTCAGTACTATTAAGTATTCACAATCCTGATTTTAAAAAGAAATTATAATTCGAACAATTTTTATCATTTATTATTAATTCAAATAAGTATAAGTCTCATTTTTTATTTAAAAATTTTGTTTCAGTATTACATGATGATTGAAATTTTGCACTAGATATATCATAATTGCTTTTAAAAGCTAATAGTGTTTTATTTAGTGTTTCTGAATTTAAATAAACATTATTTGAAAGTTTATATACTAACTTTGATTTTTCATTTAGCATACTTGATCAAAATGCTGTGAGTACTGAAAGTCAAATTAATGATATTGTTATAATAATCGAATTTTTGATAATTTTCTTTTTCATCTTATTTAGAAATTGTTTTTAATAGGCCAATATTATATGGAGAAAGTGAAAAAAACAAAATTTATATTTTACAATCTGGTTCACTTTTTAAAGGTCTAAAAATTTTTATATTATTGAATCATCTTTCTTTTAGGTAAAGAGCATGAAGTTTTGATAAAACTCATTTATCACAATAAAAAAGGTAAGTTTTGTTTTGGTCAAGTGTAGTAAATTTATGATTTATATCAAAAAATGGGATTTTTAGTATTTGAATTTTTTTTAAGGAAAGAGGCTCTTTTATAATTTTATCTTCTTCTCTTAAATCTACTACAATCTCATCATCTCATGGTATGTATGTAATTTCTAATCATTTTTCTAAATCTTGTAAATCATTTATTAAAACCTTTTCAATTTTTTCTACTTTTTTATTTTCCACTGCTTTTAGAATTAATTCTTCATCTACATTTTTTTCCTCTTCAATAATTACTTTTTCCTCTGATTTAGTTGCAGGATTGTCAGAAATAACTCAGCAATACTCTGGCATATTACAAGCAAAGCTATAAGTTCATATCTTCTTTGAAATGTCTATTATTTCTTGTTTATCGTAAGTAATAAGTGGTCTTAAGACAAGCATATTTGATGCTTTATCTATAACTGATAAATTAACTAATGTTTGGCTTGAAACTTGTCATAAGCTGTCTCACTTAATAAGTGTAAAGTGCGATTTTTGTCATACTTGGCTTGCACATCTGAGCATTAATCTTTTTAATATTATTCATCTATATTTATGATTTATTTTTGTCAGAAGTTCTTTTATGATTTCTTCAAAATTTATTGTTATGAAATTTGCCTTATAACTTTTTGAATAATTTTTCCAAAGATAATATGCTACTTGTTTAACTCCAAGTTCATGAGCAGATCATCATAGGTTGAAGAAAAGAAAATCTACTTCACATCACCTTTTCATACTTAAAAAAGTTGAAACAGAGCTATCAAATCATCAAGAAATAAGAGATAATACTTTTCATTGGAAAGAAGTAGGGTATCATCAAATTCAAAAATATCTATTTTGTACTACAAATACTTTATCATCTTTTATATCAATTTTTATTGTTATATCTGGATTTTCTAATTTAACTTTTGTTAAAATTCATGAAGAACTTCAAATTTCATCATTAGTATATTTCAAGAATAATCATCAAAGTAATCTTTCGGCTTCAACTGAAGAAAAATCGTGTTTTCAGCTTCTTTCAACTCTTACTACGAAAGTCTTTCAAACAATTTTATCCAAAAATAAATCTTTTACATCTTCAAATAGATTTTCTAGATTTATTAAATCTTTTTCTATCACATCAAAAACAGAGTAAACTCAAGGAGTATTGCATATTATTTTTATTATTTCATTTTTAGTTTTTTCATCTATTCCTATTCTTCATTCTATATCAATTCTGTCCCATAAATAAAGTGTTTTTATTTTTTCTTTATATTCTTTTAATCAAATTGAAATATTTTGAGTTAAAAGCTTTATTGCTCTTTTTCTTACTGGTTTTGATTTGATTATTATTTCTGGAGATATTTTTATTATTAGTTTCATAAATTTATTTTATTATCATTATTATTCAATCATCTGGGTCTATTGGAATTACATTGTAGTTAATTTTTTGTTCTTCTAAAAAATTATAAAGACTTTGCATTTTTTCTTTAAATTTTATCACATCATCAATAATTATAATTCAATCTTTTTCTACTTTATCCCATATAAGTTCTAAAAAATCCTTACTTCTTTTTTTCATTCCATCTATAAAAACAAAGTCATACTTTTCTTTTAATGTGGGAATTATATCAAGTGCATTTCAGAGGATAGGATTTATGATTTCATCAACCTCAGCTTCCTTAAAATTTTTAAGTGCCTCATTATAAGAATTTGGTGAAAACTCTATTGTTGTTATTTTTCATCCAGTATTTTTTAGTTCAAATGAAAAATTAATCGTAGAAAATCAATTTGCTGTTCATATCTCTAGCATATTTTTTACTTGTTTGATTTTTATTAAATCTCTTAAAAATCTAGCATTTGTAAAACTTATGTTTGGAATATCATTTTTTATTCAATGTTCCTTTAATTTGTGTAAAAATTCTTCTTGTATCATAGATTTTATTTATTTTTATATTTATAGTTTATGAAGTTTATGCTATTTGTAAAGAAAAATATATGAAATTAAATCAAAAAATTTTTATTATAACTAAAAAAATTTGCTTTTTATCAGGCATCTGTATATAATGAACAGTGTTTAAATATTATTTAATAAATAAAAATATGAGAAATTTTTTATATACATTAGTTGCTTTTTCTCTTTTAGGAGTTAATTATGCAAATGCTGCAATCTGATTTTGATGAGAAAAGGTTAATGAAACATTAAAGTGATCTTCAGGGACTGCAGATTCGGCAATTCAAACTTTGATTACTAATGCAATTGCATTTTTATATTTAGTAGCTGTTGTTTATGGTCTTTGGGGATGATTTAATATACTTACTGCTTGAGGGAATGATGAAAAAGTAAAAAAATGAAAAACTATTATTATACAAGCACTTATAGGTCTTGTTGTAATATGGTTAGCATCATCAGTGGTATCTTGGGTTGTTACAAAAATACTTTGAACTACTTAATTATACTTTCAAAAAAGACTGAATTTCTAGAAATTCAGTCTTTTTTCTTTTTTTACTACTTTATCTACAAATAAAATTCAGTTTAGATGATCTATTTCATGTTGGACTATTCTTGCTTGAAGTCATTTTAAAACTAGTTTTTGTTCTTTTAGGTTTTTGTCTATATATTTTATTTTCATTTCTAACCATCTTTCTACTTTTCATCTTTCTCATGGAACTGACAAGCATCATTCATTTTCTAAATAAGTTTCTTCAGAGTGTTCTAAAATTTCTGGATTAATCATCATGATTGTACTATAGTTTTCATCTTCCCGGTCTCTGAGTAGGCTTACAACTATAAGTCTTTTGTTGTATCAGATTTGAGGGGCAGCAAGTCATACTCAACCATTTTCAGGATCTTTTATATATTTAAGCATTTCTTGTCAAAGCTTTACATATTTTTGTAATTCTTCTTTTTTGATTTCTTCCGAGACTTTTCTAAGTATTTCATTAGTTACTCATTTTTGTATTTTAAGCATAGTTGTTATATCAAAAACTAATAAACATGGATTTAAAAATATGATTTAATTCACTCTTTGAGATTTCTCATTTAGCGACTCAAATAGCAATATCTTCTAATTTAACGTAGATATTTTCTATATTTATTCAATTTAATTTCCAAAAAATATTTAATGTTCAAATTGATGTTCTTTTGTTTCCATCATTAAAACAATGAAATTTAATAATTCAGAAAAATAAGTGACAAGATTTCTCTATAATTCATTTATAATATTCATCATTTTGAATGTGTTGTAATATTGATTCAATTTGTTGTATGTCTTTTACTCATCAAAGTCATCAAAATTTTTCTATAAATTCATTATGTATAAATAAAATATCATTTACTTCTAAATATATCATATTATTTTTCTGTTAGTCTCTTAATGGCATCATAATTTGCTTTATTTTCAAAATCTTTCTTTAATATTTCTTTTAAATTTTCAGTATCCTTATTTTTTACCATAATCCAAAATTAATAAGTAATATACTTAAATTATATTCTAAATTTTTTATTTTCAAAAATCTTTTATTTTTTATTAATTATAAGATTTCAATCTTTATCAATGTCTATAGTTACATCATCTCACTCTTTTAATTCCTCAGAAATTAGCTTAGTTGAAAGTGAATTCATTATTATGTTTGTAATTGCTCTTTTCATAGGTCTTGCACCAAATTCTATGTCGTATCATACTTTTGCAAGATAAGTTTTTAAATTTTTGCTAAATTCTACTTTTACATCTTTTTGTGCTAGTATTTTTGCTACATCTTGTAGTAGTATATCTATGATTCATAAAATCACTTTTTCATCTAGAGGGTTAAAAACAACTATATCATCAATTCTATTCAAAAACTCAGGTCTAAAATATGTTTTTAAAGTTTTCATCAAGTTTTCATCAACTCAACTAATTCAAGATAAAGAACTTCATTTATTATTCACTATTCATTTTTCATTACTCACTATATTTTGACTTCCTATATTGCTAGTCAAAATTATTATAGTATTTTTGAAATTAACAGTTCTTCATTTACTATCAGTTAATCTACCATCATCTAGTACTTGTAAAAGTATATTAAATACATCACTATGAGCTTTTTCTACTTCATCAAAAAGTATCACACTATAGGGTTTTCTTCTTACAGCTTCTGTTAGTTGTCAACCTTCATCATGTCATATATATCCAGGAGGTGCTCATATTAGTCTAGAAACTGAGTGTTTTTCCATATATTCACTCATATCAATTCTGATAAAATTATGTTTATCATTGAAAAGTATTTCTGCTAACGCTTTTGCTGTTTCAGTTTTACCAACTCAAGTTGGTCATAAAAATAAGAAACTTCAAAGTGGTTTATGTACTTCATTTAGTCAGGCTCTTGCTCTTCTGATAGCATTTGATACAGCTTCTATTGCTTTATCTTGTCATATAACTTTTTCCTTCAATATATGTTCTAAATTAAGTAGTTTTTCTTTTTCTGTTTCAAGTAATTTTGAAGCAGGTATAGATGTCCATTTTGATATAATTTCAGCTATATCTTCTTCTGTAACTTTATCTCTTAAAAAACTTTTTCAAGATTTTTGAAGTTCACTTAGGTAGTTTGTTTGTTCTTCTATCTCTTTTTCTTTTTTAGGGATTTCAGAGTATCTAATTCTAGCAACTTCAGAAAAGTTTGCATCTCTTTCATATTTTGATGCTTCATTTGATAGATTTTCAATTTCTTCTCTTAAAGTTTTCATTTTGTTTATTGCTTCTTTTTCTTTTTTCCATGCATTTTCCATAGTGCGGGCTTGTTCTTGTTTTGAAGCCAGGTCACTTGATATTTTGTCTAAAATTTCTTTTTTTGTTTCTTTGTCTTGTTTTTTTGCCTCTATTTCTATTTGTAGAGTTCTTATTTCTTTATCTAATATATCAAGTTCAACAGGTTTAGAAATAGATTTGAGTTTCACACTTGAAAGTGCTTCATCTATTAAATCTATTGCTTTGTCAGGTAATTTTCTATCACTTATAAATTTAATAGATAATTCTACTGCTTTTTCTATTGCTTTATCAGTAATTTTTATACCATGGTGAGTTTCATATTTATCTTTTATTCATCTTAAAATAGCTAAAGTATCATTTGCACTTGGCTCATCAACTAAAACTATCGCAAACCTTCTTTCAAGAGCTGGATCTTTTTCTATATATTTTCTGTATTCATTTATAGTTGTGGCTCAAATCAAGTGTAGAGCTCATCTAGCAAGACTTGGTTTAAGTAGATTTCATGCATCTCATTGTCATTCCTGTGCTCCTGCTCAAACTATAGTGTGGATTTCATCTATAAAAAGTATGATATTTCAATTTGATTTTTCTACTTCTTTTATAACAGCTTTTAGTCTTTCTTCAAATTCTCATCTATACTTTGCTCAAGCTAAAAGTGCTCACATATCAAGAGTAACAATTCTTTTTCCTCTCAGATTATCTGGAATGTCTCACTGCATTATTTTTCTTGCAATTCCTTCTATAATTGCAGTTTTTCAAACTCCAGGATCTCAAATCAAAACTGGATTATTTTTTGTTCTTCTACTAAGTATCTGTAAAGCTCTTCTGATCTCTTCCTCTCTTCATATAACTGGGTCTATTTTTCATTTTTTAGCTAGTTCAACTAGATCAATTCAATATTTTTTTAAAGCATTCAATTTATTTTCTCCATCATTATCTGTAATAGTTTCTCATTTTCTCATATTTTTTATACTATTTTCAACATTTGAATAAGTTATTCAAAAACTAGAAAGTATATTTTTAGTTTCTGTATCTCAAAAATTAAGCAAAGCTAAAAATAGATGTTCTTCAGTTATAAATTCATCTTTCATTTTCTTTGCGATGTTTTCAGCTTCTAGAAGTACTTTATTTAGTTCATTACTAATTCTTAAATCATAATTTCATTCAATTTTTGATTGATTGTCTATTCCTCTTTTTATATTGGAGTTAAATATTTGTAAATCAATTCATAAATCAAGTAAGATTTCTTTTACTATAGAATCCTCACTTGTAATCATAGCTGAAAGTAGATGTAGGGTAGTAATACTTGAATTTCTAGATGAATTAGCTAAACTTTGAGCCTCACTAATTCTTTTACTAGAATTTATTGTAAATTTTTCAAAATTCATAATAGATTAATTAATGAATTAAAATATTGGCAAATTAACAGATTATAAAGCTAAATAATTTTTAAATTTGTAATTTGTTAATCTTATAATTATCACCTAAGTATTATATGTGCTAATTATTAAAAAGTCAAAAGTTTTTTTGAGATTTTTAATCTTTACAAAACTCCAAAAAACTATAAACTGTTTATAAATAGATAAAATATAATCTTTATAAAAATGATTAAGTGAGTGTCTTTATTTGCAAATGTATGAATAGCAGAGTTTTATTTAAAAGAACTTTGAGTTGATATTGTTGTTGTAAATGAATTATTAGAAAAAAGATGTGATTTATACAATTATTTTTATCCTAATTCAAAAATTATTTGTTGAGATATTACAAAAGATGAAATATATTATGAAATTTTAGAAAATTCTTTGATACAAAAATGCGATTTTGTTATAGCTACTCCACCTTGTCAGTGAATGAGTGTTGCATGAAAAATGAAAGAAGATGATCCAAGAAATAATTTAATTATAAAAGCCATAAATTTTATTAAAGATTTAGAACCAAATTATGCAATAATTGAAAATGTACCAACATTTTTTGATACAAATATTGTTTTAAATTGAAATAAAATTACTATTAAAGAATATTTAATTCAAGAATTATGAGAAAAATATAATCTGAATATGTGAATTTTAGATGCAAGTGATTATTGAACTCCACAAATTAGAAAAAGAGCTATAACTTTGATAAGTAGTAAATCTATTTGAAAGTGGAATTTTCCGGAAAAAAAAGAAAAAATTACAGTAAGAGAAGCTATTTGATATTTGCCTAGTTTAGAAAATGCTGAATACTCAAATATAAAATATCATTATGCAAAAAAACACTCGGAGAATCATGTATTATGGATGAAACATACTCCAACGGGAAAAACAGCATTTGAAAATGAAAAATATTTTCCACAAAAAGAAAATTGAGAAAGAATAAAATGATTTTCTACAACTTACAAAAGAATAGATTGGGATAAACCAGCTCCAACTATAACAATGTGTAATTGAGCTATTTCTAGTCAAAACAATGTTCATCCTTGAAGATTACTTAAAGATTGAACTTATAGCGATCCAAGAGTTCTTAGTTTAAAAGAAATTTTTATTTTAACTTGATTACCTGATAATATTGATTTTCCTACATGGGCTAGCGATAATTTTATTAGACAAGTTATTTGAGAATGAATACCTCCAAAATTAATTAAAGAGATAGTTTTAAATATGCCAAAATTTAATATAAAAATTGATTTTAAAGTTTATGAAACTAAATTAAATTCTTTAAAAATAAGAAATATAAATTATAAGAAACAAGAAACTTTATTTGTTAACATATAAATAAATTATGGCTAATATAAAAGAAAAATCTATAAGAGATATGGATTTTGAAGAAATATCTATAAAATATGAAAATTTATTTTCTAAAATTATTTGAAATGATTTATTTAAAAAAATAAATGATGAATATAGAAATAAATATCAAATTTTTATCAGATATAAAAATGAGTGATATGATTCTCCAAGTGCTATGTGAAGAGATAAAATTGCTTATGGTAGAAATATTATTTATTGATGGTTTGTAGAAGATCTTATTATAAAAGTTTTAGAAAAAAATTTATATATAAAATCCGTTAATCTTTTTTGAAAAGATAAAAATCATGATTTTATTTATAATCACGAAATTAAGAAAATTCAAATTAATTGAGAAAAATCAACAGATCCAGATATTGAAATAGTTTTAAAAAATTGAAATAAATTTTTACTTGAGTTAAAAACTGCAAATAAGGATATATTTAGCATAAAAAGATGAAATGTGGAAAGTCTTTTTAGTTCAGTAGCAAATTATGAACAATTTTGTTTAATTATGATGTTGGATTTAGCAAAATGACTATTTGAAATAAAAGATTTAACCTATTTTGAAACTCAAAAGCCTTTTTCAAATGCAAATATAGAATGACAAATTTGTTATAATTTCCCAACTCCAAAAACTTGAATAGAAACTTTAACTAAAATAAACCTTGATAGTTTTGCAAATTTACTTGTTTTAGAAAATATATGGGTTAAAAAATTCAAATTACTTAAAATTTCAATAGAAAAAGAAGATAAAACATGGAAAAAAATTATTGAAAATAAGATAAAATTAGAAAAGTTAGAAGAAGAAATGAATATAAACATTGATGATTTCAAAGATAGAATTGAAAAAATAAAAGTAAAAACTCCAGAAGTTGAAATGTCTTGGGAAAAAATAGAAATAGAGATAAAGAAAATTTAATAAAAATTTAAATCTATAAACTATAATCTAACTATAATCTACAAATGATAGAATCCTCAAAAAAAGAAAGAATTGTATCAAAAGAACAAATTGCTTCTGACAGTTCTATGTATGAAAACTCACTTAGACCCAAAACTTTGGATCAATATGTATGACAAAGTTCTATAAAAAAACATCTGTCAGTTTCTTTGGCTTCAGCAAAAATAAGAAATGAAACTTTGGAACACATACTTTTTTATGGTCCTCCTGGCCTTTGAAAAACAACTCTTAGTAATATCATTGCCTATGAAATGTGAGTAAATCTCAAATCTACTTCTGGTCCAGCTATAGAAAAACAATCTGATTTAATATCGATTTTATCAAATCTAGAAGAAGGGGATGTGCTTTTTATAGATGAAATTCATAGACTTAAACCTCAGATAGAAGAGATTTTGTATACTGCTATGGAAGATTTTGTGATTGATATAATGGTATGAATTGGGACATGAGCTCAAAGTGTAAAGATACCTTTGAAAAAGTTTACTTTAGTTTGAGCTACAACTAGACTTAGTGCATTATCATCACCACTTAGGGATAGATTTTGAAATGTGTTAAAGTTAGATTTTTATGAAGCATCAGACATAGAAAAAATTATTTTTGTAAACTCTAGTATACTTTGAGTTAATCTTTGAAGTGAATGCTTATGTTTTATTTCAAAAAAATCTAGATGAACACCTAGAATCGCAAATAGACTTTTAAAGGTTATTAGAGATTATGCAACTATTTGACATGATGTTAATAATTTAAATGAATTACAAAATATATTTATAAATATATGAATTGATGAACTTTGACTTGATTATCTTGATAGGAAATATATTGAAACTATTTATTTAAAGTTCAATTCTTGACCAGTTTGATTAAATACTATAGCCTCTGCTCTTTGAGAAGAAGAATCTACACTAGAAGATATAGTTGAACCATATTTATTGCAAATAGGTTTTTTAGATAGAACTCCGAGAGGGAGAAAAATAACATTAAGTGCTGAAAATTATTTAATAAATAATAAATAAAATGAAAAAACCATATCCACTTTATGAATGACTTTTTTTTGCTGAAGATAAATTAAAAGAAGTATTAAATACAAAAAAATGAAATGTAGTAATATTGGTTGCTTGATGATCTGCTAGTTGAAAAACATCTATGGTAGCAAAAAAAATATACAATTCATACAAAGATAATGCAATCCTTTTGAGTATGGATAATTATTATAGAGGAAAAGAATATTATGAAAAATATAATTTAAACTTTGATCAACCAGAAGCTTTGAATCTTGATTTATTTTTTGAACATTTAGAAAAGTTAAAAAATGGAGAAAAAGTAAGAATTCCTGAATATGATTTTATAAACTCTCGTCCAATTTTGAATGCTATAGAGGTAGAGCCTAAAAAAATAATAATAATAGAATGACTTTTTGCTCTTCATGAGAAACTTGTAAGTTTATGAGATTTTAAAATATTTGTTGATCTTTGAACTCATGGAAGAATACTTAGAAGAATATTTAGGGATGTTGAGAGAACAGGTCAGAGACCAAAAGATATACTTAATTATTTTCTTTCTACGGTTGAGCCTATGAATGAAAAATATATAGAGCCAACTAAAGAAAATGCTGATATAATAATTTCAAATGAATATATTCCTTTTATAGAATCAAGAGATACAAAATTAAAAGATTTACAAATGAAGTTTGATGTAAGTGGAATAAGTACGGAAAAAATCTCTGATGTAGTTTTGAGAAGAGGATGACAATATTTTTGATCAACTGATTTGATTGATTATTTCTTTTCTTTTGATTATTGAAATAATAAAAAAGATTTTAACAATGAGATTATTTTTATAAGAAGGTTTGAGTTTTGAAAATATTTATTTACTTATAAATGACCTTTAAAAAACTGAGAAAAGGCGGAATTTAGATATAGTGTAAGTTTTTTTGTTGAAGCAGATGTACTGGAGTCTTTTAGAAAAATATATTGAAATGATATGAAGATTTTGTCTAGAAAAAGACATGTTTATTATATAAATGCAAATATTTTTTGTATAGATAATTTTGAAAACTGAAAAGATTTTGTTGAAGTGAAGTTTTATAAATATACAAAAAAAGAGAAAAAGGTTATTTCAAATATATTTAAGGAATTATGCTTAGATCTAGATTTTTGAGTTTGTAAGTACTATGTAGAGTTGTTGTAATTAAATTGTATATTGGTAATTTAGAAAATCTGTACTTATAAATCATTCTCAATTTTCTGAACTTGATTTTGCAATTCTTTTTTTAATATTTTCATATTCTTCAGGAGTTATATCTTTATTAGATACTTCTATTATTCTATAGTAATTTACCAATTCTCTTCTTCACCAATCTTTAAAATCTTTTTCTGTAAATCATAGTAAATTTGCAACATTTACAACAACCTTGTAAGCTTCATTTATTACTTGATTAGTTGAAGTACTTTCTATATCAATTAAATCAGGTAAGGTCTTGCATTCTATTTCTATATATGTTGGAATAGCTATTCATTCTAAATCTGAGTATGTATCAAAAACTACCTCAGCACTTGATCAATTTTCTAGAGTTAATAAATAAGATATTCTTTCTTTTACACTTCTAGAAAGTTGTTTAAATCACAGTCTTTTAAATAATTCAAGAGAATTTTCAAAGCAACTTGATTCAAATCATACTTCATTACATACCTGAACTCAGTCTACTGATTCTTGTTTTTCTTTGTGTTCTATTTTTGTTTCACTTCATTCTTTTCTAATTCTAACTTTATTTTGATTATTTCATTCTAACCAAATTGCTATAAATTCTTTTGTAGATTGGTATACTGCTCAAATTTCCATAAGTTTTTTTTCGACTTCATCTTGATTTATTTCCAGTATTTTTGCCTCTACTTCAGGTATATTCATAATTGTTAATTAGTTTTTAAAATACACTGAAAGTATATAATTTTTTTGATATATACTCTTTAAATATATGTATTTGTAACAAAAAACTTTTGAAAAATAAAATATTCCTTTTATAATTCAAATTAAATAATTATTTTAATTTGTATCAAATTGTTTCATATGCAAAAATATATAAATTTACTAAAATGAATTTGATTTAATGAAAATGCAACAAAGATTTACATTAGTTTGCTTGATAATTGACCTAGCTCAGTATTAGATATTGCAAATTATACACATTTACATAGAGTTCAGATTTATAGATTATTACCTTATTTAATCGACTGATGATTTGTTTTGATATCAAAATTATGAAAGAGAAAAATTTACAATCCAGCACAACCAGATATAATTACTCAGGAATATGAAAAAATTTTAAAAAACCAAAAAGGTATAATTGATGAACTTAATAATAAATATTCTAATTTAACAAAAAAAACAAATGTAATTTTCAAGAAATGATTAAAAGGGATTCACAATATTTATAATGATATTGTTAATACACTAAATCCATGAGAAGTATTTTATAGGATTACTAGTGAAGTAGATGTAGATAAGATAAATAGTCACTATATTCCAAAATGATATAAGGAAAAAAGAGATAAAAAGGAAATATGAAGATATATAATAATGTCAGATAAAACTGCAAAACTTAAAAAACCAAAACTTGAAAGAGAAGTAAAAATAATAGATAGTAAAAAAGAAAAATTTGATGATAATATAATTTTTACTATATATTCAGATAAAGTTTCTTACGTAGATTTCAATACTGAAACATCTATTTTGATTGAAAGTAGGGAAATAGCTGATTTCCAGAAAAAAGTTTTTAAATTACTTTTTAAAAATCTAAAATAAATTGCTTTTAGAATTGTTTTTCTATAATTATACTTGTTAACGATTAATTATTATTTATGTCATTTTGGCAAAGTAAATCTCGGTGAGAAATGCTAGAAAAATCAAAACAAGTAGAAAAAATAATTTACTTGTGAGATTTGCTAATTGAAAAAAGGAGTATTTGACTTGGAAAATACTGACTTTTTATACTTGGTGTTGAAATGATGAAATGATGAAATGATGAAATGAATTTGATGGAAAAATTAATTGATTTGTGTAAAAAAGAAGATTGTGTTTTTGTGCAAGTAGAGACAATTAATGAATTTCAGATTAACAAATTAACAAATTACAAATTAGAAGACTTATTTAAATCTTGATACTATAAGAAATTTATAACCCCATATACAGCTGTTATAGATTTATCAAAATCAGAAGAGGAAATATTATCAGATATGAAACCAAAGGGGAGATATAATATCCGTCTTGCAGAAAAAAAGTGAATTGAAGTAAAAGAAGTTGAAAAAACTGAAAGTAACATAAAAATATTTTATGAGTTATTATTACAAACTACATCAAGAGATGGTTTTTCTGGAAATACTTTAAATTATTATGTGACTTTTATAGATTCTATAGAGAATTCTAAATTGCTAATTGCTTACAAAGATGATTTTCCAGTTGCTGCTTGAATATTTATTTTTGAAAAAGAATTTTCAATTTATTATTATTGAGCCTCAACAAATAATGAACTATATAGAAACTTGATGGCTCCATATTTGCTTCAATGGACAGCTATAAAGAAAGCAAAAGATGTTTGATCTAGTTATTATGATTTTCTATGAGTAGCAACTCCTTGAGATACAAAATCTAGTTTATCTTGAGTTACTGATTTTAAGTTGAAATTTACAACGGATGTAGTAAATATTTCGGATAGTTATATTTGGGTAAATAAATTTTTCACTTATAATATTTTGTTACTATTTAAATTAATTAAAAATAAACTAAAAAAGTAGAGCTTGCTCTACTTTTTTAGGTAAAATTAAATAATTATAGTTTCTGTTTTTTTAAAAAGGTAAACTCATATTATTATCATCTTTATTTTCTAAAGTTTCTTCTACCATTTCTTCTTCAGAGTCATTTATATAAACTTGATTTTTATTTTTATAAAATTCTGTTCTAAGAAGCACTCATCATACGGTTATAATTATTCAAGAACATATTTCAGATATAACTCAATTTCATAGTACAATATCAGAAGAAAAAGTGCTTAATCATCATATCAAAATTACTGAATTTATTGATAAAATTATTGTAAAAATTCATCAAATTATTACTAATGTATAATCTTTGATATGCAAGTCGGTACTTAGTTTTATTTTTTCCTTATTTTTTCTAGAAAAAATTAAAAATAATATCATTGCTTGAATTATTATAAGTGTGATTCAAGTAGATCAAACTAGATTTGAAAATGAATTAGAAATATATTCTGAAGTAATTTTTGTTGAATCTATCCAAGTCAAAAAAAGTGAAAAAAATCATACGACAAGTCAAGCTAAGATTATTTTTCTTGAAGTTGATAGATTAAGTCATTTAAGTTTAATTACATCTATAAATTGTAATAATTGTCTTTTAAATTTTCTTGTTTTTGCTCTATCTTTGTATTCCATATACAAAATTAAAAAATAAAAATTTACTAATTAAAATATTTTTTTATAATACTTTAAATTTATGACATTATATTCAAAGATGAATAAAAATAAAGTTAATATAGAAAATAAATTTTTTGACCTAATTTGATTTATTTTCAGCTTATTTATTACTTTTTTCAAAAGTATCATATCATTTTTTTCTAAAAAATCTTTTAAAATAAAAAGTATATTTTTTGATTTTTTTGATTTTATATTTAGGCTTTGGCCAAAGTATTTCTGGAAAAACCCAAATTTTTATAAAATAGGTAGATTTATAAAGGATTTGCTTGATTTTTTATTCTATAGAAAATAATAATTTATGAAAAATAATCAATTTTGATTTACTTTAATTG
Source organism: Candidatus Altimarinus sp. (assembly GCA_020724225.1). Classification (GTDB taxonomy): domain Bacteria; phylum Patescibacteriota; class Gracilibacteria; order BD1-5; family UBA6164; genus Altimarinus. The sequence goes on from DYHI01000004.1 coordinate 26,312, forward strand.
AAATAATGCTTTGAATAACTCTTTTTTCAATAGTTATTTCAACTTGATTTTATGCATTTTCATTTGTTTCATTATCAAAAATCAAATTGATAGAAAAAACAAATATAGAAAAAGAGTCTTTTTTCTTTTCTGAAAAACTTTTTGAAGAGATAAAAAGATGATGACTTATAGATTATGAAGAGTATTTTAATAGAAAAGTAGTATGAAATACAACATTTTCAAGTTGACATTATTTACTTGAAACTTGATTTTGAAATTTTTGATCTGGTTGAGTAATATGAACTAATAATTTTTGAGATTATTTTTATCTTTGTAGAAGTTGAACTTCTGAGTTAGAAATCATGTCTTCTTGATCTATAAATTCTGACTTTTGATGTTGGAATAATTCATTTAATAATTATAACTGAAGTTTTTCATGAGTTTATCAAAGATTTTGACAATATACTTTTCAGTTTATAGATCATAATTCTAACTATAGTGATGATGATTGAATACCATGAGATGAAGACTGAAATTGAAATATAAGATGAGATGATGATGATGAAAATTTATGAATTTGACCAGAAGTTTTTACCTCATCTTGAAAGGTCAATGAGTTGTATTTACTAAGTTGAAATAAAAAAACTAGAACATTTTTTAGATGGAATGTAAAACAAGATCCAAAAGCCCCAACATGAGTAATTTGTGACTTTTCTAATCATGAAAGCCCAACTTGATCATGATGTCTTTGAACTATAGAGTTTATAAAACTGAATTTAAAAGATTGGGGAATAGATCATAGTAAAACTTGAACATGAGTATATGATTGAACTCCAGATACTTGGATAATAGATCCAAACTTTTCTTGAACTTGATGACTTATTGCTTGAAGTAATACTTGAAATTATTGGGTGCCATTATTTTCAGATTTAATAAATGTTAAAGATCTGAAAATGTTTTTATATCCAAATAAAGATTTACATTTAGCTTGGAAAGAGTGAGGTGAAGTAAATTTTTCTCCTTATTTAAGAATTAGCTATACATTAACTCCTTCTTGGGCAAAAAGATGATGAATAAAATGAAAAGTACCAGAATTAAATTTTTCTACTACAATTACTTTAAGTGATTTATTTAGTCAAAAGTAAAGGATGCACGGAAAAATGCTTTAAAATTTGCAAAAACGATAAGTTTGAGGAAGAAAAATTTTTTCTAAAGGAGCTTACTGATGTGTAAGTGACTGAAAAATAAATTTTTCTAACAAAGAAATTTGAAGTTTTTCAGCATTTGCCTAAAAGATTTATATTTTTAATAAAAAATATGCAACTACAAAATAAAAAAGCATTTTCATTAATAATAGCAGTTTTTTTAATGTTGTTAACGAGTTTATTAGCATTATATTTACTTGATTATATTATACCTTTTTCTAAAAATATTAAATGAGTAGAAAATTGAACAAAGGCATATTATGAGGCTAGTAAAGCAATAGAAGATATACTATTTGATATGAGAGACGAAGATGCTTATTATGAATCTTCAAAAAATATGCCATCCACATCGACTTGATATTCTTTCTCTCTTATTGCGACATGAACTACAATACCAATTATATGAAACTGAAATAGTGAGTATGATATTGATTACAATAAAATTTCATTAAGTAATCCAGTTCAGCTTTTGTTAAAATGAGCAATAAATTGGGATAATGTCAGTTTTTATTTTAGAGTTCCTCATTTTGATGATAGTTCTTCATCTCCAATATCATTTTCTTGATGAAGCGAACCAATTATAAATTGGCAACTATCATCTGAAACAGAAACTTTAAATGCAAGTTGAAGTTATATAGTATATGATGAGATAGATGATTCAAATAGCACACCAACAGCAAGGAATTTTAATTGAAGAGATTGATTTATATTATCTTGAAATATTATGACATTTTCTAATTTTTACAATGATTCAGTTAATAACTGTTCAGTATCTTGATGTACTTTGAAATTATCCGTTGTAAATGATCTAAAAACTGACGATTGAAAGAAAATCCCTTACTTAGAGTATAAAATTGATTTTGATTGAGTTTCGGTTGCAAACTACTATGCAAAAAT
>DYHI01000004.1:28409-47191 GCA_020724225.1 Candidatus Altimarinus sp.
GTCTACAGGTTATAAAAAAAGTTTAGAACTTGATATTCCTCAACAAACTACAATTGAAGCATTTGATTTTACTGTATTTCAATAATTTTCTTTGTAATTCCCGCGAAGGCGGGAATCTATTTACTATAGATTCCTTAAAAATATAATATAATGAAATCTTTTATAATAACTGAAAATGATACAAACCAGAGACTTGATAAATTTTTAAAAAAACTTTTTCCTCTCGCAACGAGAGGTCTTTTGTATAAATTAAATAGAACAAATAAAATAAAAGTTAATAAAAAAAGAGAAGATAATGAGTATAAACTTCAACTTTGAGATGTTGTTAATATATTTTTAAATGACTTTGATTTTGAAAAGTTAGCAAAAGAAAACTCAGAAAGACCACTTTCCTTAAATGAGGCCGGCCTTAGGGGAGCTATTGACAAAAAAGATATAGTTTTTGAAGATGGATTTTTACTTGTAGTAAATAAAAAAGCTTGAGTAAATGTACATCCAGGAGATCATAAAACTAAAGAAATTTCGCTTATTGATCAAGTTCAAGATTATCTGTGAGATAAATTAAATAGTCTTACATTTAAGCCAAGCTTAGCACATAGAATAGATAGAGATACTTCATGAATTGTTATAATCGCAAAGAAAAAAGATATCCTTACTAGACTGGTTGAGGATTTCAAAAATCATAAAAATATAAAGAAATACTATTTAACTGTAGTTTCAGGGATTTTAGATAAAAAGGAATGAATTATAAACAAAAAACTTGAAAGAATAATTGATGCAAAAAATGAAAATAAAGTAAAAGTCTCAAATGAATGACAATCAGCGATTACTTACTACAAAGTTTTAGATGAGTTTAAATTTGAAAAAGAAAGTTTCTCACTACTTGAAGTTGAAATAAAAACTGGTAGGATGCATCAGATAAGAGTACATTTATCAGATTTATGACATCCAGTAATCTGAGATAAAACTTACTGAAATAAATCTTTAAATTATTATTTATCAAAAGAACTAGGGATCAGTAGACAATTTTTACATGCTTCAAAAATCGAATTTATGCATTATGGAACAGGTAAAAGGATTACTCTAGAAGCTAGATTAAAAGATGATATGAAGGAATTTTTAGAGAAAGTGAGAAAAATATAGTCTTCGTAATTTCTGCGAGCCGTTCTTTGTAAGGTTTATTTTGAATGATGATATGAAGGAATCTTTTTATATTATTTACTATTGTTATTTAATTATGTACATTCTATCATTTGAAACAAGTTGTGATGATACATCTGTAGCACTTTTTGAGTATGATAAATTATTGTCTATGGACACTGCCTCACAGATAAAAATTCACGAAGAAACTGGAGGTGTTGTCCCTGAGGTTGCAGCAAGAGAACATGCTAACAATATTTTTAAGGTGCTTGAAAAAGTGCTTATTTTGTCATGAATTAAACTAAACCAGATTAACTACCTTGCAGTTACTGTTACTCCATGACTTATCCCATCTCTTCTAACTTGAATTACAGTTGCAAAAACTATTAGTAAAACTTTAAATATTCCGTTAATTGAGATAAATCATATAGAAGCACATATATTTTCAAATTATTTAGAGAGAAGTGAGCTCGATATACATTATCCACTTGTTTGTCTGACTGTATCTTGATGACACAATGAGATATATTTTATGAAAGATATGTTTGATTTTAAAAAAGTATGATGAACTCAGGATGATAGTGCTTGAGAAGCATTTGATAAAGTTGCAAAGATGATGTGACTTTGCTATCCTGGATGACCTATTATCTCGAAGTTAGCAGAAGAATATAGAATAAAAAATAACTGAAAATCAAAAAAACTCTTTCCTCGTAGTTGGCTAATAAAAGATGAGTTGAATTTTAGTTTTTCCTGATTGAAATCAAGTGTAAAAAGAGAAATAGACAAAAGAATTGAATTAAACTGAAAATTAAGTGAACAAGATAAACAAGAATTAGCTTTTGAATTTCAAGAGGCAGTTACTGAAGTTCTTGCTACAAAATTGGTTAATTCTTCAGAAAAATTTTGAGTAAAAACAGTTATGCTTTCAGGATGAGTAAGTGCAAATGATAGACTGAAGGAGTATATAACTGAACTTATAAAATGAAAAGATATAAAATTTATATATCCAATAAAAAAAGTCTACTCTATGGATAATGCAGCGATGGTTGGGATAAATGCTTACTATAAAATAAAAAGCAACAAATTTTAAAATTTGTTGCTTTTTATTTACTTATTTTTTCCTTTATCTTCATCTTATCAATCAAAAAAATATTTCAATGTTGTGAAAGTATATTATGAATAAGTTTATCTCAATAGTTTAATCTGTTATAAAAATCATCATTTGTTATGATTGCATATTTTATTTTTTTGTTAAAAAAAGTTGATCATAAAAAATTATTAAATTCATCTTTATCTATTTCTCAAATCATAAATATATCAAGGATAGCCTTTCAAGAATCAGTCATTTTATATCTTACTGAATCATTTACAATTGCTAAATCAAGTAAACTTTGTTCTTTGAAGTATTTTTTGATTTTATCAAGAGGATCATAGGTTTTAATAAATATATCTTTAAATTCTTTGAATAATAAAAAATGAGGATTTAAAAAAAATATCTTTTTCTTTAGTTCTTCTTTGCTTTTAAGAAGTCATAGTTCTTCTAAATTATCAAGCTCTCTTTTTATTGAGTTGATTTGTTCATCTAAATCTCTTTCCAAAGCTCTCATATGAAATCAATCATTATTTCATGATTCATACTCCAAAAAGAATTTTTCAAGTAATTTAGAACGACACTTAGATCAAAATAATTTTGATATATCTAGGTTTTTCATTTTCAAATATTTTATTTAATTTCACCTATATTATGAAACTATCTCTTAAAATCAAGTAGAAATAAAAAATTTGAACAACAATTTATTTGATTTTAACTTAAAATTAAGTATTTTTTAGAAAATAATTTTAAAATAATTTATTATGAATTTAAAACAAGAACTTATAGAAAGGGGATTTATTTATCAAAAATCAAGTGAAGAAATATTTGATAAACTTGAAAAATGAGGAGTTTGATTTTATTGTTGATTTGATCCTACTGCTGATTCTTTACATTTAGGAAATTTTATATGATTTATGTTTGCACTTCATCTAATGTTAAAGTGAAATAAATATTATGCTTTAGTATGAGGGGCAACAGGTATGATATGAGATCCAGGATGAAAAGATAGTGAAAGGACTTTTTTGACAGAGGAAATATTAAGAAACAATGAATCTTCAATAAAAAAACAAGTTTCAAATATGTTAAAACATTTAGAACAGTCTACTTGAAAATCATTTGAGTTTGAAGTAGTAAATAATCTAGACTTTTTTAAATGATTTTTGTATACTGATTTTTTGAGAGAAGTAGGTAAATATATTACTGTTAATCAGATGATGTCTAAAGATACAGTAAAAAAGAGAATTGAAGATCCTGATAAATCTATAAGTTATACAGAGTTTTCGTATATGCTTTTACAATGATATGATTTTTATAGATTGTATAGTGATAAATGAGTTTTACTTCAAATATGATGACAAGATCAGTGGGGTAATATACTAACATGAGTAGAATTAACAAGAAAAAAAATAGACAAAGAGGTTTATGCTTTGACTTTCCCATTACTTTTAGATAGTACATGAAAAAAATTTGGTAAGTCAGAATGAAATGCCTTATTTTTAGATAAAAATAAAACTTCTCCATATAAATTATATCAATACTTTTTAAATACAGCAGATGAAGATTTAGAAAAGTATTTAAAGATTTTAACATTAATTCCTCTTGAGGAAATAAAATATATACTTAAAAGACATTTTGATAAGCCTGAGGATAGATATGCACAGAAATTATTAGCTTGAAAAGTAGTTGAAATAATTCATTCAAAAAAAGATTGTGAAACAAGTGAAAAGATTTCTGAATTACTTTTTTGAAATTCTGATAAAATTGAAATAATTAAAAATTCAAGTAATGAAGAATTAGAAAATATTTTTTCTGAACTTTGATGATTTGAGTTCTTAAGTGAAAATTTATTTGAACTTTTAGTTTCATCATGACTTGCAACAAGTAACACAGATGCTAGAAAAACTATAGAATCATGAGCTTTTTATATAAATGAACAAAAAGTAACTGATACTAAATATGATTTTACAAATGACTTTATAAACTGAAAATTACTTCTTTTAAGAAAAGGTAAAAAAACATTTAAATTAGTAATTAAAAAATAAGAACTGCGAAGCAGTTCTTATTTTTTGTAAATAGTAGTTTTATGTTTTGCTTATTATAGTAATTATAAATTTCCGGAGAGATTCCTGCCTTCGCAGGAATGACAACATTGTTGCATTGAGGTTCTTTATTTTTTGTAGGAGTTTTCTAGGTTTTCTTCCATTCTTCTCAAAATTTCTTTATTTATTGTGTTTTCATCGTTATTTATCATTTCTATTAAATTATTTATATCAAGAACAATTACATTAAGTTCAGTATTTGCTATGACTGTTGCAGTTCTTTCTTCTTCATTTAATAATGCAATTTCTCAAAATATGTCTCATGTATTTAGTTCTGCTATTTTTTGTCATTTTATTTTTATATCTACACTTCAATTTTTTATAATATATCATTTTCAGTTAGAAGCTTCTCATTCGTTAAATATTGTATCTCAAGCATTGAAATTTTCCTCGCTACAATTATCTACTAGTTTATTTACCACACTTTCTTCTATTCAGGCAAATATTTTTAATTTATTTAATCAAGACATATTTATTTTATTTAAAATAATAGTTTAATTAATTTTATCATACTTTTTAAAAATATGCAATTTTGCAAAATAAAAATATTTGTGATACAATTTAAGTATAAGAAATTAAAAAAATATGTACATACAAGAAGTCTTAAATTATCTACATTCTCCAACAAGTTTTTGAATTATGCTGGAAATTGCAATAATTATTTTAATTGCAATTATTTTAAAATATGCAAAAAAATCATCATTCTCAATTATGTTTGATTTTTTATATGAGAAAGTCTATAGTTTTTTCGAAGAAATTTTGTGAATCAATGAAAAATCTTGGATAAAAACATATGTAACAATACTTTTTTTTATTATACTGTTTTCAAACTTTTTATGAATAATTCTTGAGATCTTATCTCCGATATTTTGAATTGATAAAAATTGAGATTTTATATTGGAACATTATGTTTCTATACCAACATCTAATATCAATTTCAATATTGCAATGTCTTTGATTAGTATTTTATTATTGCTTTTTATACAATTTAAAAATTTAGGATTTTCAAAGTTTTTTGAAGAATATGTACCATATAAGTGAAAATGATATTTAACATTTGAAAGTAAAATAAATAATAAATTTGTGCAAATATTAGCTAAGATTTTATTTAAGTTAATAGATATAATTATATCATTATTTTTATGAATACTTGAAATAATATGATTAATAGCAAAAATAATCTCTCTATCTTTTAGGTTATTTTGAAATATGATATCATGAACAATTTTGTTATCTTTGGTTGTTCTTGGTTTAAATAATTTTACAAGTGATTTATTTTCTATAAATTTTCCTATATTGATTCCTGTTATTATTTATTTACAAGAAATATTAGTTGCTTTAATTCAAGCAATTATTTTCCCATTACTAATTACTGTCTTTATAAAAATTACTTTATTTTCAGAAGATAAAACATCTTAATAATTTTGACTTAGTTTTTTTAATATGATATTCTTAACTTAATATATAAATTTATTCATTATAAACAGTATTATGGAAAATTCTTTGATTGCTATATGAGCTTGACTTGCTATATGATTACCTTGAATAGGGGTAGCTTTATGACAAAGTATGTTAGCTTCATCTTCGATGGATGTTTTGGGAAAAAATCCAAAGTTGTATAATACACTTATGATTTATACTATTTTGTGAATTGCATTGGTTGAATCAACAGTTATATATTGACTTATAATTGCATTTCAAATGATGTGAAAAGAATGATTAGATTGAATTACTGCAATTTGAGCTTGAATTGCAATTGGTTTAACTTGATTTTGAGCTTGATATTGAGAATGAAAACTAGTTTCAGAAACTCTACAAGCAGTAAATAGAAATCCTGAAAATAAATGAAAAGCTCTTATTTTTATGATGCTTTTTATTACATTGATAGAAGTTGTTGCAATTTATTGACTTATCATATCTCTACAGTTATTAAAATAAAAATATGCAAAATATTGATTATTGAATTATTTTGGCACAAATTATAAACTTCTCAATTTTATTTCTTATATTTAAGAAATTTATAGCAGATCATCTAAATACTGCTATCTTAGAAAGAAGAAAATTTTTGAAGAAACTTGAAGAAGCTGATATTTATTACAATAAAAAATTGGAAGAAGCAGATTTTAAAACAAAAGATATATTAAATAAGGCTAAAATAGATGCAAAAAAACTTATAAATCAAAGTGAAAATATTGCATTAATAAAAGCTGAAGAAATAATTAAAAATGCAAACAATAGAGTTAATTCTATAATAGACTCTTGAAAAAGAGAAGTAGAAAAAGAGAGAACAACAATGCTTGAAAAAGTGAAACAAAGTGCAGTTGATTTATCTATAAAATTAAATCAAAAACTTTTTGATGAGTCATGTTCTACAAAATCATTTGTTGATAATCAAGTTAAAAAAATAAAATAAATTTTACATTTTTAAAATTTATTTATAATACTACTTCATTTTTAGAAGTAGTATTTTTTTTATGACAAAAACTTTGGTAAAATTTACACTTGTAATTTTAGTAAATTTATTTGCTTTTTTGAGTGTTTGACATATACTCGATGTGATTTTTTTAAAGGAAAGATTATTTAAGTTGATATTTGTGTTTATCTCAGTGATTCCTCTTATATATTTTGCACATAGATTTATAAAAGAACAAATTAAAAATAATTTAAAAGAAAATGGAAGTAATTGAAAATAATTTAGAAACACATACTGAAGTTCATGCAGGTCCTCATGTACCAAAAATACAGTGAGAAACTGTTTATTGACCTATTTCAAACACAACAATAACAACTTTTTTGTTTTTTGTAATGGTTTTAATTGTATCAATTTTTGCAAACAAAGCACTTAAAAATAATAAAAAATCAAAATTAAAATTATTTTTCTTAAACTTTCTTAAATTTTTTGATGGTTATTTGGTTGATTCTTTTTGAAACAAAAAATTTGCAAGAGCTCATTTTCCTTTAATAGCTTGAATATTTATAATTATATTTTTCTGAAACTTATTTTGATTGGTTATAGATTGGCTTTGAGCTTCAATTTCACCAACTATATTACACTACTTAAGACCTATGCACTCTGATTTAAATACTACTTTAGTATTGGGTAGTGTAACTGTTTTTATGTTTTTACTTATAGCTGTAAAAACACATTGATTTACATCAACTGCAAAGTGATATTGCTTCAATTTTACTTGAGAAAATTTTATGGCTAAAGCTATAAATGTATTTGTAGGGTGGCTACATTTGATTGGAATCCCTTCTACAATGGCATCTTTATCTCTGAGACTTTTTTGAAATATATTTGCTTGAATAGTACTTATTTGAGTTATATCTTTCTTATGAGGTTTAATGACTGAAAAATTTTTAGAAGTAGGTAAGCTTTTATCTATTCCTTTTTGGTTTTTTGAACTTTTTGTTGCATTTATACAAGCAGTAGTTTTCGCAGGTCTTATGATAGCTTATTTTAAACAGTCTGCTGAAGAACATCATTAAAAATTAAGATAGGGAAAAAAGAAACAAGTATTTCTTTTTTCAAATTTTAATTTTTATAATTTAACTTTAAACATTATGAATGAAGTTGCACAACAAACAGTACAAGTTATTAGTATTTATAAAGAACTTGCTATGGCACTTGCTATTGGTTTAGGAGCTATCGGACCTGGTATTGGTATTGGTTTAATTGGTAAAGGAGCACTTGAAGCTGTAGGTAGAAATCCTGAAGTTGCTGGTAAAATACAATGATTAGCTATTCTTTATATTGCTTTTGCTGAAGCAGTTGCTATCTATGCTTTAGTTATAGCATTTATAGTAGGTTTCGTTGCTTTATAAAAAGTATTAAGAACTGAGAATTAAGTATTAAGTTTGGTTGAAGCCAATGCTAACAATCTTTCTTAAAACTTTAGTATTCAATTACTTACTACTTATTACTTACTACTTATTACTAGAAAAATGGATTTAATATTTGTTACTCCTGCAACATTTGTAATTCAATTTACAATACTACTTTTAATTATATGGGTGTTAAATAAATTTATATTTACTCCTTATTTGGCATATCTTGACGAATGGGAGTCTAAGCAAAAAAAATTAGAAGAAGATTATAAAAATATTGATAAATTGATTAAAGAAGCAGATGAAAAAAAAGAAGAAATTTTGAAAGCTGCTAGATCTAAATGAGATGAAATAATAAATGAAGCAGAAACTATTTGAAAAAAGAAAAGAGAAGATATTATCTTTAGAGCTGAAAATGATGCTAAAGATTTATTTGAGTGAGCTAGATCTGAAATAGAAAAAGAAAGACTTTCTATGCTAAGTTCTATGAAATCAAAAGTAACAGATCTTGTTGTTAGATTAAATTCTAAATTGTTTAAACAAGAATGTGTTACGAAAGACTTTGTAGAAAAAGAATTAGAATCAATAAAAATGTAAAAGAATTAATTAAAAAATTAATTTGTTAATCTGTTAATCTGTTAATTTAAATAATATGAATTTAAAAAACTTAGATTTAGTTGAATCAAAAACACTTCTAAAAAATCTTAGACTTTACAGAGATTTAACAAAAAAACTTGGAAATAGGTGAAGAAGAATTTTTGATAAACTACAAAATAATAAAAGTTTTTTTCTAATTGAATATTATCCTTCGATTAGTGAGGATTTTGCTTATGCTAAAGCAATTGAAATTTATAAAAAAGTTTTTGATTGTAATCCAACAAGAGAAGAAGTTATTCTTTCACCGAAAGAACTTATACTTTGATGAATAAAAGTATATAAAGATGATAATGTGGTTGATTTAAGTTTTTCAAAAATAGAAAAAAAATTAAAAAAATAATTTTATAATTTAAAAGTTTGTCTTATGTCAAATGATATTTTGAATAATATAATTAAGGATATAGAAACTAAAATAGATTCAGTAGATATAACTCCTGAAATTGAAAATGTATGAGAAGTGTTTTATCTTTGAGACTGAGTCGCTAAAGTTTCTTGACTTAGAAATGTTGCATACAATGAAGTAGTAGAATTCGAATCATGAGCTATTTGAGTTGCTTTGAATCTAGAAGAGCATTTTGTTTGAGTTGTTGTTTTGAATGGATTTTTAAAAATTCTTGAATGAGAAAAAGTAAAAGCTACTTGAAGAATACTTGAAGTTCCAGTTTGAGATGCTTTAGTTTGAAGAGTTGTTGATTCTTTAGGTAATGCTATTGATGGTCTTTGAGAAATAAAAACTACTACATTTTATCCAGTTGAAAGAGTTGCTTCATGAGTTATGACAAGAAAATCAGTTCATGAACCTATGGAAACTTGAATCAAAGCGGTTGATGCTTTAGTACCAATTGGTAGAGGACAAAGAGAGCTTATTATTTGAGATAGACAAACAGGTAAAACACAAGTTGCAATAGACACAATTTTGAATCAAAAATGACAAAATGTTATTTGTGTATATGTTGCAATCTGACAAAAAGAATGAAAAGTTTCAAGAATAGTTGAAGAGCTTAGAAAAAGATGAGCTATGGATTATACTATAGTTGTTTCGGCTTGAGCATCATCTCCTGCTGCTATGCAATATTTAGCTCCATATTCATGATGTGCTATGGCTGAGTATTTTATGTTAAACTGAAGACATGCACTAATAGTTTATGATGATTTATCAAAACAAGCAAATGCTTATAGAGAGATGTCTTTACTTCTTAGAAGACCACCAGGAAGAGAGGCATATCCATGAGATGTATTTTACTTACACTCTAGATTACTTGAAAGAGCTGCAAAATTAAACGATGATCTTGGGGCTTGAAGTTTAACAGCACTTCCAATTATTGAAACACAAGCTTGAGATGTATCTGCTTATATTCCTACAAATGTAATATCAATTACTGACTGACAAATTTTCCTTGAATCAGATTTATTTAATGCAGGTCAAAAACCAGCTATAAATGTATGATTATCTGTATCAAGAGTATGAGGTTCTGCACAAATCAAAGCTATGAAAAAAGTTTCTTGAACTTTGAAATTAGATCTTGCTCAATACAGAGAGTTAGCTGCATTTTCACAATTTGCTTCTGACCTAGATGATTCTACTAGAAAACAATTAGAAAGAGGTAAAAGAATGATGGAACTTTTGAAACAATGAGTTTATGCTCCTGTATCTGTACCAAAACAAATTGCTTCTTTGTATGCTTGAGCAAATGGTTATTTAGATTGAATTGAAGTATCAAAAATTTCTAAATTTGAAAGTGATTTGTATGCATCACTAGATGATGAAAAAACTATACTTGAATCAATTGCAAAAGATAAAGTTATATCTGAAGAAAAAGAAACAAAACTAAAAGAAATTTTATCAAAAGTTTCTGAATTAAATAAATAAAAAAGAGCTTAGAACTGATTATTAAGTATTAAGTTTGGTTGTAGCCAGTGCTAATAATCATTTTTACTACTTACTACTTATTACTTACTACTTATAACTTACTTATGGCATGAGCTAAAGAGATAAGAAGAAAAATCTCATCAATTAAAAATACATGAAAGATAACAAAAGCTATGGAGCTTATTTCAACAGTAAAAATGAAAAAAGCTCAAGACTCTGTTATGGCTAAAAAAGATTTCGTAATGGAAATGTTGAAAATATTTGTGAGAATAGAGGATACTTTAAAAGATTTTCCAATTTTTAAAGAAGGTCGTTGAGATAAAATTTTGGCTGTAGTTATAACTTCAAATAAATGACTTTGTTGAGGATACAATATAAATGTTATGAAAAAGGTTAATGCTTATATGAAAGCAAATTCTGAAAGTGTTGATTTTGTAACTATTTGAAAAAAAGCTGCAAGTTTTGTTGCAAGAACTTGAAATAACTTAATTGCTGATTTTTCATATGACTTCAGTGATAATATACAACCAATTTATACAAAAAGAGTATCAAAACTTCTAAGAGATGAATTTTTAAGCTGAAAATATAAGAAGGTTGTAGTTTTTTATAGCCATTTTGTAAATACTATTAAACAAGTTTCTGTATCAAAAGAATTTTTACCAGTGTCTTCAAATGATATGAAAGAATACCTTTCATTGATTGCATCAAAATTCTACGATATAGAAGAAGAAATTAAATGAAATAAAGATATTTCATACTACGAAGTTGAGCCAACAAAAGAAGATTTAGCAGAACATGTATTACCTATAATACTTGATATGATGTTTTATGATCTACTACTTGAAGCAAAAGCATCAGAACACAGTTCTCGTATGGTTGCTATGAAAAGTGCGAAAGATAATGCAAAAAAGATTGCTTGAGCTTTAACTTTGAAATATAACAAAGCAAGACAAGCTATGATTACAAAAGAAGTATCTGAAATTACAGTATGAGTTGAAAGTTTAAAAGATTAAAAACTAAAATAAAAATTATAAAATTTATAATTTTAAATGAATGATATGGAAAAATGATTACCAAAGATATTTAGATTAGCATTGAACATAGGAGGGTATTTAGTGTATACATTTGTTTTTTCTATTATTTTTTCTTTTTTGTTTCCAGTAGTTTTAAATCTACTATGAAAACAGATTTTAAATCCTGCAGATCCTATTTTTACTAAAATTCAAATAGTTATTGCTATAATTGTACTTGCTATAACTCTTTACTTTAGAAAATATTGTTATATGTCATTAAGTGATGATGTAATAATGGAAATAAAGAAAGAATGACTAGAAATAAAAAAGGAAAGTAAAAAAGAAGAAAAAAATGATTTTAAATTTGATATAGAAGATGATGATGAAGACGAATTGAAAATATATGTAGATAAAGAGATTAAAAGATAAGTAGAGAGTTAAATGTTAAAGATGAATAAACTAAAAATTTATACTGATTGATGATCTAGATGAAATCCTGGAAATGCTTGAATTTGAGTTTATATAACTGACAATGAAGGAAGAGAGGTTGAAAAAAGATATAAAAATCTTTGAGTAAAAACAAATAATGAGGCAGAATATACTGCGGTATTATTGGCTATAGTAAGAGCAGTAGAGCTTTGATATAAAGAGGTAGATTTATTTTCTGATTCTAGTTTAGTTATTAACCAACTAAATTGAAATTGGAAAGTAAAAGAAGATAGATTAAAAGATTTTAAAAATGATATTGATAAGTTGATAAAAGATAATAAGCTAAAAATTACTTTTAGTTGGATTAGAAGGGAAGAGAATAAGGAAGCAGACAGGCTTAGCAATGTAGCTATGGACCAAATAAATAAATAAAATTTTAATTTTTAATTTCGTTGTTATGGCACATACTTGAAAAATTATAAAAATAGTTTGAGTAGTAGTTGATGTAGAATTTGATAATTGATATGTTCCTGCTATTTATGAATCATTAGAAGTAAAATGACATACTTCAAAAGTAATTCTTGAAACTCAACAACAACTTTGAGATAATGTAGTTAGAACTATAGCTATGAATCCAGTTGATTGAATGAAAAGATGATTAGAAGTTGTAGCTTTGGAATCACCTATAAGAGTTCCAGTTTGAGAAAATATACTATGAAGAATGTTTAATGTACTTTGAGATCCAATAGATGATAAAGAAGCTCCAAAAGCGGAATACTATGATCCTATCCATAGACCTGCTCCTGAATTTGCGAATCTATCTACAAAGGCTGAAGTATTTGAAACTTGAATAAAAGTTATAGATTTAATAGCTCCAATGCTTAAATGAGGTAAAGTATGACTTTTTTGATGAGCATGAGTTGGTAAAACAGTTATCATGCAAGAATTGATTCATAATATTGCATCAGA
The DNA here is from genome assembly GCA_020724225.1 of Candidatus Altimarinus sp. GTDB lineage: Bacteria > Patescibacteriota > Gracilibacteria > BD1-5 > UBA6164 > Altimarinus. The sequence goes on from DYHI01000004.1 coordinate 41,508, forward strand.
ACATGGATGATATTCAGTAGTTGCTTGAGTTTGAGAAAGAACAAGAGAATGAAATGATTTATACCATGAAATGAAAGATTCAGGGGTTATTGATAAAACTGCGATGGTATTTTGACAAATGAACGAGGCTCCAGGACCTAGAGCAAGAGTTGCACTTACTTGATTAACTATGGCTGAACATTTCAGAGATAGAGAAAAAAGAGATGTATTACTTTTCGTTGATAATATATTTAGATTTACTCAAGCTGGTTCAGAGATATCTGCACTTCTTTGAAGAATTCCTTCAGCAGTATGATATCAACCTACATTAGCTACTGATATGGGTGCTCTACAAGAAAGAATTACATCAACTAAAGATGGTTCAATTACTTCAGTGCAAGCAGTATATGTTCCTGCTGATGATCTAACAGATCCAGCACCAGCAACTACTTTTGCTCATCTTGATTCAACTATAGTATTAAATAGATCTATTGCTGAACTTGGTATATACCCAGCTGTAGACCCTCTTGATTCTAATTCTACTGTACTTGATCCACTAGTAGTTTGAGAGGAACATTATAAAGTAGCTAGAGAAGTTCAAAGAATACTTCAAAAATATAAAGAATTACAAGATATAATTGCAATCCTTGGTATGGATGAATTATCTGAAGAAGATAAACAAACTGTTTGAAGAGCTAGAAGAATTCAAAAATTCTTATCTCAACCATTCTTCGTTGCAGAACAATTTACATGAACTCCATGAGTTTATGCTAAACTAGGTGAAACAGTTTCATGATTTAAAAGAATAATTTCTGGTGAATTAGATGCAATACCTGAGAAATTCTTTATGTATAAAAACACAGTTGATGATGTAGTTGCTGCTTATGAAGCAGATAAAAAATCTTAATTGATTTTAATTAATAAATTATTTAATCAATAAATAAGAAAATTCTATGAATTTAAATATACATTCATTTAGTTGAGAACACTTTTCATCTGATAAGGTAGTTTCTGTTACTATGATGACTATGATTTGAGAGATAACTATTCTTGATAAACATGCTCCACTTATAAGTGCATTTAAACCTAGCACTATGTTTGTGGTGTATAAAGATGAAAATGGGGTAGATTATAGAAACGACTTTGCAATTTGAGCCTGAGTAATAGAAGTAAGCAATTCGAATGTAAAAATTTTAACAGATATGCTTATAGATGTAGAAGATCAAAAAGATTTAGATAAAGATGCAGTTGAGTTAGCAAAAAACGAAGCATTAGCACTTATGGAGAGATATAAGAATAGTAAAGATAGAGTTGACATGGAGAAGTTTATCGAAGCTGAAGATGCTTTACTTAAATCAATCGCTCAGTTGAAATTATATGAAGTTAGAAAATAATAAAAAAATTCTTGAAATTTATTTCAAGAATTTTTTTATTATTTGATGTTTTGTTTTTTCTGATAACCATTTTTTTGCTTCCTCATTTTCATTGCTTTGTAAGTGGTTTCTTACTTTTGTTGCGGATATAGGAATTATATCTCTATGTATTTCAATAAAATTAATATTTTTAAAGTCAATTTCATTTTGAAATTTTTTAATAGCATTAATTGCATAATCATTTTTTAAATCTCATCAAAAAAAAGTAATTTTATCATTTAGATTTCAATAGATTTTCATTAACTCATTTAAGTTTTTAATCCAATCTAAATCATTTTCTGAATCATTTAAATAATCTATATTTATACTGTTTCAAAATTCATTTTTTAATATTTCTTTTCTTTCATCTTTTGAAAATGGGTTATTTTCGTTTATGATGTTTGCAGATCAAAGAATTATAATAGTTTTATCACACTTTGATAAGCTAGAGTTAATTAAAGAAATATGTCATATATGAAGTGGATTAAATCTTCATATAATTATTCAGATAGTCATTTTAGGATATGGGTAATAATAATTATTTTTTGGATAATTTTTTATAGATTTACTTTTGATTCCAAAAGTAACAAAAGAATTAGGGGCTCGAATTTTAGCTAGTAAATTTCAGTGGTTTACGAAATGTAATGTACTATCGGTCTCTCTCTCTAAAACCCTTTCGTTTCTAAATGTTTTTTATAAGTATATTGTTAATATTGTTTAATTCAAAAACTTTTTATTTTTTATTTGTTATTTTTTATTTGTTATTTATAATCTACTTCGTATTTTTAAAACTTAATGAAATTTTATGGCAAATATAGACCACCGCCCAAGTAAATATATGTTGAATTTACTTCATGTATTACCAGCATTTGCAAGTGAAGAAGATAATGTAATTAATTCAATTATCGAAATAAATGCTTGATCTATCAATAAATATGAAATAATAACAGAATGTTGAGCTTTGAAGCTTGATAGAGTTGGGTATTCTTCACTTAGTTATCCTTTTGCTTATTGAGCAATTCCTTGTACATGGGATTTAGATAATGATCCACTTGATGTAGAAATAGTTTGAGTTACTGAGCCACTTATTCCAGGGAGCTTGGTAGAAGTAAGAGTTATATGAATAATGAAGTTTATAGATGGATGAGAAGTAGATGATAAAGTTATTGCAGTAATAAATGATGATAAAAGAATGAACCATATAAAAACTATAGCTGATTTATGAGACCATTTTATAAAGGAAACTACTTACTATTGGGAGCATTATAAAGATCTTAAAAAACCAGGAACTTGAAATGTAGAATGATTTTTTGATGTAGAAGAGGCAATAAAAATAATCAAAGAATGTGAAGAAAGATATATAAAAGAGTATTTACCAAAATTTGATTAATTTAAGCTTTAAAGTACTTAGGTTGTTTTTTAAAAAAGTAAAATGAAACTACAAAATAAATTTTGTAGTTTCATTTTTTTAAATATAATTATTTTCGATTTTTTATAAATTAATTTTGTTTTATGGAGCAATTTTTAAGTAAGCAATTAGATTGAAATAAGTTCGAATTAATGATAGATAAAGATATCTTTTCAAAAGATATAGTTTTAAAAGCTGCATATAATTTTTTAGATAAAGGATATTTCTTTTTTAAGTTAAATGATGATAAAAATATAATACTTCAATTTACTAAAAAAGAAGAAACCAAAGATGATTCTGAGAAAATAATCTGAGATTTCGGTGATGAATTATTGTCTGTATATTTAAGAGATAAACTAGAACATGATAATAAAAATATAAGAGAAAATATTGTATGAGCTGCAATTGCAAATAGTTTAGATACTACACATTTTGTAGAAATTGATATGAACAATAATAACAATAAAGAGCAAAATCAAATAGATTTCGATAAAGATATAGATGAAATTTTGAGAGAAATAGAAAATGATCCAGAATTAAAAATAGATGAAGAAGAAATAGAGAGAATTCTAAGAGAAATAGAAGAAGAAACAGAAAGTGAAATAAATGAAAAACCAGCAATTACTTTAGATCCTAATGCTGTAAAAAATGCAAAAGAAAAGTTTCAAAATAGATAATAATATTTACTCAGAAGATATTATATCTCAAGCTGTTTTAGATTTTAGCGAAATTGCTAATATAATATTTAGTGATTGATTTTTAAATATAGAATCAGATTGAGATGTAGATGAAATATTTAATGAATTTATGAATTACTCAATAGCTTTACATAATGAATATTAATTTTTAGAAAAAATATGTTAAATTTACAGACAATAAAATCACTTAAAAGTGATAAAATAGGATTTTTTAGATTTAAAAAGATAGATAAAGATACTTATTTAGTTACAAATGATATAGCTAGATATACTTATTTAACTGAAAAAGAGTTTTGAGATTTTATATCTTGAAATCTTTTATCATGACCTAAATATGATGAACTTGTATCAAAAAAATTTATAAAGGATGAAAGCTATGAAGATGATATGATAAAAGCTTTTGCTATGAAAAATCAATTTTTAGCCTATTGACCTACTCTTCATATAATTGTTACTACACTTAGATGTAATCATAAATGTCAGTATTGTCATGCTGCTGTTGCTCCAATGACTGCTAAAGAGATGGATATGACAGAAGACACTGCAAAAAAAGTAGTTGATGCTATATTTTATACCTCAGCACTTGATTTTACAATTGAATTTCAATGATGAGAATCTCTTGTTAATTGGGATATAGTTAAATTTATAGTAGAATATGCAAACTCTAAGGCAAAAGTATTAGCAAAAAATGTAACATATGCCTTGGTTACAAACCTAACACTAATGGATGATGAAAAATTGGATTATATTTTAAAGAATAATATCCATATTTCAACATCTCTTGATTGAGATGAAGAAACTCATAATTATAATAGAACATTTAAAGAATGAAATAGCTTTGAAAAAGTTACATATTGGATAAAAAAAATAAATGATGAATATAAAAAATTAGAAGAATCAGATTCTGACTTTGATGGAAGGGTTAAAAAAAGAGTTTGAGCTCTATTAACTGTTACAAAAAAGTCTTTATCAAGATATAAAGAAATAATTGATACATATATAGATTTATGAATAGATTCAATATTTTTAAGACCATTAAATCCATATGGTTTTGCTGCTGCAGATTTGAAAAATCTATGATATTCTGATGAAGAATTCATCGACTTCTATAAAAAATCTATGGAATACATATTGGAGCTTAATAGAAAATGAATTTGATTTAGAGAAAATTTATCTTCGATTTATCTTTATAAAATGCTTACTGAAAAGGATCCAAATTATCTTGATGAAAGGAGCCCATGTTGAGCATGTATATGACAAGTAGCATATAATTATGATGGTAAAATATATAGTTGTGATGAGTGAAGAATGCTTTGAAGAATGGGGGATAGTAATTTTTTGATGACAGAGGTAAAAGAAACATGAGAGGAAACTTATAAATCTATGATAGAATCTGAAACTACAAAAGTAATGGTTCAAGCAAGTACTCTTGATTGATTACCAGGATATAATGATAGTGTATATAAACCATTTATATGAGTTTGCCCAATCCACTCATATAAAACAAGTTGAAATATAATCCCAAATTATAGTAAAGACCATAAAAAAGTACTTGATTATGCAGTTTTAGATTTCTTGTTTGAAAAACTTTTAAGTGATGAAAATAAAAGTATATTTGAAAAATGGGTTTGAGTTAGGGATAAATCAGTTTTAAGTCAATGTGAAATAATATAAATTTGCAATAATGTAATAATAAAATAAAATAATAAAAATTTAAAATTAAATCATTATAAATATGGAACCTAAGAAAAAAGTATTCCCAAAAATCACAAAAAAAATCAAGTGATTTTTAACTGATGAGAGCTGAAAAATAAGTAAAAAAGATGCATTGTGATTAAGTGCATGAGCTGTTTTATTAGCTTGATTAAATGAAGTATCAGCATGAGGGCATTGTAGTTCTGATGTAACTAATAGTGCTACTTTAAACTGACATTTTAGTAAGATTTGAGCATGAGTTGCAACTCCAAGTTGCACTAGCAATTGATATTCTTGGGATTATTTACATAATAATTGATTTAATTGTCATGCAAGTGGTATAACAAATTGACATTTTAATAGAGTTTGAGAAACGATGACAGTTGGGCATTGTAGTCACTGAAGTCATGGAAGTCACTGAAGTCATGGTTCACATGGAAGTCATGGAAGTCACTGAAGTCATGGTTCACATGGAAGTCATGGAAGTCACTG
>DYHI01000046.1 GCA_020724225.1 Candidatus Altimarinus sp.
TCTGATTATATTTTTAAAAATAGAGAATTTCAACAAAGTAGTTTTTCTTCAAAAACTACTATATCTGATTATTATCGGGATATTACTAAAATAGATATAAAATTGGAAAATTTTTTGCAGTATTTACAAAAATCTATATAATATATTTGAATTAAAAAATATTTTCATTTCACAAGTTCAAGTAAAATATAAGTAGTTTCATTATTATGGGGCTTAACTTCATTTTTTCAGTTTAAGAAAAATCATTTTTTTATGTAAAAATTACTTGTTTTTGTGTCATTATATTTTTTAATATTTTAAATTTTTAATCATAAAATAAATATGAAAGATTTTTTTGACGAGTTAGATAAAGAATTAACTTGAGAAGAAACAGTTGATGAAGTTGTAAATGAGATACAAGAAGTAATGGAGGAAAATAAAGAAGCTAAAATAAGTGCTATAGAAGAAGATGTTGAATTGGATAAATCAGAAAAAGAAAATAGAGAATATAAACCAAGAAGTTTATCAAATTTTCCTGAAACAAAATTTTATTTACCTACACTTAGACAAGGTTATACTAGGGTTATACCAATCTGATGAAACAATGAAACATGAGCAAAAAATATGAATATGTTTCAATATGAAGATGAAATATTACTTCTAGATTGTTGAGTTCAATTTGCTGAACCAGATATGCTATGAGCAAATTATTCTATTCCCGATATATCTTCACTTATACAGTATAAAGATAAAATCAAATGAATAGTTATTACTCATGCACATTTAGATCATATAGGAGCTTTGAAGCATATACTTCCTCCTCTTGGGATGCCAACTATTTTTTGAACTAAATTAACAATTGGTATAATCAAAAAATGACTAGAAGAAGCTCGTATTTTGAATTATGCTACTTTTGTGGAAGTGTCTTGAGATAGTAGCGAAAAAGTAAAAATTGGTAAAAATTTCTCTGTTGAATTTTTTAGAGTGAATCACTCTGTTCCTGATTGTGTTTGAGTATGTCTTGAAACTCCAGGTGGAGCTCGTATAGTTCATACTTGAGATTTCAAAATAGATTTTACTCCTGCAATTGATAAACCTGCAGATTTATGAAGAATCTGAGAAATGGGTAGAAGATGAATTACTTTATTTTTATCTGATTCAACAGGTTCTATCAGAAAATGATTTTCTAAATCTGAAAAAGATATATGAGAATCACTAGAAAAAATAATTGAAAATCATACTAAATGAAGACTTATAATTGCTACTTTCTCATCTTGGATATCTAGAATTCAACAACTTATAAATATATGTGATAAGCATGGTAAAACTATATTTTTAAGTGGTAGAAGTATGGTTGAGAATGTTGCAATAGCAAAAGAATTAGGATATCTAAAAATGAAACAATGAGTAGTTAAAAAAATGTCTCCAAAAGCTACTGAATGAATAGCTCCACATAATCAAGTTATCGTAACTACATGAAGTCAATGAGAACAGTTTTCAGCTTTAACTAGAATGGCAGAGTGAAAACATAACTCTTTGGAAATAATAAATTGAGATACAATTATATTTTCATCATCTGTGGTTCCAGGAAATGAAAGATCTGTTGTTTGAGTTATAAATAAATTACTTGCACTATGAGCAAATGTTATAACAAAAGATGATAGTGAAGTCCATACATGAGGGCATGCTTTTCAAGAAGAACAAAAAATTATGCTAAACTTAGCTAATCCTAAGTATTTTATGCCTGTTTATTGAGATTTATATTTCAGAACACTACATAAAAATACTGCTGTAAGTATAGGATTTCCTGAAGAAAATGTATTGCTTTTGGATAATGGTAATATAATAGATTTAGCACCAGATCAAAGTGTTTTCAAATCTAGAATCAAAATGCCAATCCAAGATATAATAATTGATGGTAATGGTATATGAACTGCAAATAGTCATGTAATAAAAGCCAGAGAAAAAATGATGGATTCTTGAGTTTTGGTTGTTATATACAAAGTTGACTCAAATTCAAAAGCAATTCTAGGAAATCTTAAGATTGAATCAAGAGGTTTAGTTTATCTTGATGAAGTTAGACTAGTTCATAAAATGATTCATAAAAAAGCAAAAGATGTATTTGAAAATACTGTAAAAGATGTGCCAGATATAGAAGAAAAAGATTTGATAAAAATTATAAAAACTGATCTTGAAGCTTTTGTTTTACAAAAAATAGAAAGAGAACCTATGATTATCCCAATAATTATGATGATGTAATCTATAATAATACTTTCATAAAAAGGTAGTTACAATTTGATTTGTAATTATCTTTTTTTTGTTATAATAAAGTAAATAAAACTTATTCATTAATCAAATTTTTATGAAAAAAATAATATTTTTACTTATCCCAATAATTTTGACTTCTTGTTTTTTTTCTAACGATAACGATGAAGTAGAAAAGGCAAAGAAAGAAATATTGTCTGGAGAACAAAATAGTATAATAGAAAATGAAAATATAAATATAAATGATTTTAATCAATCTGATGAAATTACTGAAACTATAGAAAATGAACAAACTCAATCAGTAAATATAAAAAATATATCAAATGATGAATGAGTTATTTTTATAGATGATTTAAATAACAAAGATTTCTATACTGGTGAAGTTTGGATAACTTGAACTGTGAAATGAAATGTGGATAAAATAGAAGTTAGTTTTTCAAATTCTACATCTACTTATCCTTCAGATTTATATGAGTTAAAACAATTTAAATCAGGTGATACAACTTTTAAATATCTTGCATCAACTCATTTTGAGACTCTAGATTTTGGTTTAAATGAATATATTTTTACTGCTTATAGTTCTTGAAATACTTATAAAGTAAAGGTAGAAGTAAATCTTCCTGAAAAGTTAAATACAAGCACAACTAGTTATAAGAAAATTGATAATTTAGATGATTTTGATATGCCTTCTTCATCAACTTTTTGAGATCCTTCTTTAAATGATAACAGAATAATTACTTATGCAAATATAGAGAATTTTTTTATAACAAAAAATAATGTAGAAAATATAAAATGTGATAATTTAACAGAATATTTAAGTCAAAATTTTAAATTCCCTTACTGGAATACTTGTAGGGATATTATCAAAGATAAATCAATAGGTTTTTATGTTCTTAGACTAGACTGAGATAATTTTAAATATGAAAAGCATTATGTAAATTATGATCTAGGATTGTATTGAATTTTACTTTTAGAGGAATGAGATTGAGTTACTTGATCTATGTTAGCTGATAAAAACAAAGAATTAAAAGAAAAAACTTTTGATCAAGTATTGATTACTGATAAATTATTTAAAGAAATGAAAAAATAATAAATATATTTGTCATTCCTGCGAAGGTAGGAATGACATTACTTTTTTACCTAATAAAATATGACAAAAAATATAAAAAGAATATTATTAAAAATATCTTGAGAGGCTCTGGCTTGAGATAGTGATACATCACTAGATAGTAAAATGCTTGATTATGTGTCTAAAATAGTAAAAAAATTACAAAAAGATTGAGTAGAAATTTGAATAGTAGTATGAGGGGGGAATATATTTAGATGAATTTCTTGAGAATCAAGCGGAATAGATAGAGTATCATGAGATTATATGTGAATGATGGCAACTATCATAAATTGAATAGCTTTAGTAGAATATTTTACAAATAATTGAGTAAAAGCTAAGTTGATGACATCTACAAACATAGATTGTGTTTGAGAAAGATTTGAAAAAATACAAGCAATAAAATATTTAGAAGATTGAAAAGTAGTTGTATTTGCTTGATGAACTTGGAATCCATATTTTACAACAGATACAGCATGAGTTTTGAGAGCTTTGGAAATAGAAGCTGATATCATAATCAAAGCTACAAAAGTTGATTGAGTTTACGATAAAGATCCAAAAAAATATAGCGATGCAGTTTTGATAAATGAAATTTCATATGATGAAGTTTTGGAAAAAAATTTTAAAGTAATGGATTCTACAGCTATTGCTTTAGCTCGTGATGGAAAAATGAAATTATGAGTTGTAAATTTGTTTGACAATACTGCAATAGAAAAGCTTATTAAGTGAAAAAAAATATGAACAAAAGTAGTATAAGTAAAAATTTAATAAATTCTTTTGACTTTTTCATATTTATCTATAAAATTTGCCCGAGTTTTTAAACAATGTATTTTGTTTATTAGTTAATTATTAATTTTAAGACTATGTTATCTAAATTAAAGAAAAGAAAAAGACTTAGAGTTCATGGATTTTTACAAAGAACTATTGATTGAGGAAAAGTGTTAAGAAACAGAAGAAGAAAAGGTAGACACCAATTAACAGTTTCTTATCCAAAAAGATTTCAATTAGTAGATTGAAAAGCTAGACTTCATATAATTGCTTGAGGTACAGCTAGAAAATCAAAATTTGATTGAAAAGGAAATTATATAGTGTAAATTTCTACTATTTTTTATGATTTCAAAAAATTATAGATTAAGTGAATCAGAAGTAAAAAAGGTTTTGCAAACAGGAAAACCTTTTTTTTCATTTTGAATAGTTTTAAATTATAAAAAAAATATTGTTTGAAATAATAGATTTGCTATTGTGATTTGATGAAAAAGTGTAGAATGAAGTGTGGAAAGAAATTTTTTTAGAAGAAAATTTTATGATTTATGCTCTGCATTTCTTGAATGAAAAAATGACTTTGTTTTTGTTGTAAAAAAACAAACAAAACTTGATAAAAAAAATTTAGAGAGTATAAATTGATTTGAAAAAGATATAAAATTTTTATTTAAAAAAGTAACAGAAAAATAAAATATTTATTTTAAAATTAAAAGAAATTATGAAAGAAAAAATACTAAATATATTAATTGTGTTTTTGTTAACAATACTACTTATTGATTTATTTTCTTGAAATAAAGAATTAGAAAAAAATAGTGGATTATTAGTTTTTAAAATGCAAGAATCAACATATACAATTCCTGCATCTCCTGTATTACTTATAGAAAATAATACTTGAAAAGATATAGTTTTTAATACTTGTAATGATTTAGTTGTAAATTTTTCTTGAGAAAAAGTATTATTTAGTGATGATTTTTGTTCTGATTTAGAAATTAAGTCAAATACAAAAACTAGTGTAGAATTTAATAAGTATTATGATAATTTTGCTAGAACATGAATTTATAATTTTTTGATTAAATTGGATTGAAAAGATTATATAACACAAACAGAAATAGAAAATAAATGAGCTATAACTAAATTGTTTGTATGACTTTTATATGCTCCACTATATAATCTAACAATATTTTTTGTAGAGATATTTTGAAACTCACTTTGATGGTCAATAGTTGCTATTACTATTGTTATTAGATTGATTTTGCTTCGGCCTCAGCATAAAATGATGATATCTCAAAGAAAATTACAAGCAATACAACCAAAGATAAAAGAGATACAAGAAAAATATAAATGAAATAATCAAATGCTTTGAATGGAGATGATGAAACTTTATAAAGAAGAAAAAGTTAATCCTTTTTGATCTTGTTGATTACTTCTTATTCAGATGCCTATATTATTAGTTGTTTATAATATATTTATAACAATAAAAGATTATTCAAATGTATATTATTTATATGATTTTTTTGGAAAATACAATTTAGATGCAATATGACATGATTTTTTCTGAATAGATTTACTTTGATATTGATGATTAACAGGATTGTTATTGTGATTAGTTGTTGCTATAATTCAGTATGTACAAGTTAAATTGTCTTTGATTCAAAATAATACAAATAAAACTTGAGTTGTTTTAGAAAAGAAAAAAGATGAAAAAGATTATTCTAGTTTTATGCCAGATCCAGAGTTCTTAAATAAATTTATGTTATATTGATTACCTGTAATGGTATGAGTATTTACATATTCACTTTTAGCTTGAGTTTGAATATATTGGTGAATATCTACTTTGTTCACAATTTTTCAACAATTAATTGTTAATAAAATAGTGAAAAAGTAAAGTTAAAAATACTAAAAAAGTGCTATAATTTTTGACTATAATGAATTTTACAGTTAATATAGAGGAGTAATTTATTTTTAATATTAATTTTCCAATATGAACACAAACAAACTTTTAATTTGAACTATTATATTTTCTTTAACTCTTCAATCAGCAACAGCTGCTTATGAAGAAATTAATTGTAATACTGATCCTGTTTTTTCTCAAAATTCTTGTAATCAATGTTTTAAATGATGAGAGAAATGAGAATGAGAAGCATTTGGATTTTTAAGCGATTTATTTGTAAATAAAACTACAAATAAAAAACTTATATATAAAGAAGAACAAACTATGCCATTTATGGTTAACTTAGGTTGAGATAAATCAAGTTGGTCACAAACTCCATCAAGTGAAGATTTTTGGGAATATACACAAGATTTTGATGCATTGTACAATAATGAACAAGAAGCATATTTAGTAGCCCCAAATAAAGAAGTAAAATGGCTACAATCAAAAATGGGTTATGCATATAAGTTGGATAAAAATACTGTAGCAAAAGGTGAAAATGTTTGAATGCTTATATATAGTGTAATTTCTCATGATATAGTAAATGATGAAGTATCTGTTGATACTAATGAACATAGAGAATGTGTACTTTTCAAATCATGAACTCCAACAAAAGTGCAAACTCCAACAGTTATAGAGAAACAAGAAGTTAAACAACTTCCTCAAACTTGACCAGAACATATAGTATTAGCTGCATTAGCTTTACTACTTGCATTAGGACTGTTTGGATTAAAAAGAAAAAATAGTTAATATTATAAATTCAAAAAAATCCTCTTTCAAAAGAGGATTTTTTTTGACAATCTTATAATCTAAAGTCAAATGCAACTTTTAGAAAAGTTGTTAAAGACTTCATAAG
>DYHI01000047.1 GCA_020724225.1 Candidatus Altimarinus sp.
ATTCAGGATCATTAAAAAAGTAAAAAATCCATATTAAATATATTTTAACTATAAATCTATGAAAAAACTACCTCACCCTAACCCTCTCCTTACAGGAGAGGGAATAAAATGAACAAATGCCTTCACCCTAGTAGAATTAATAATAGTAGTAACAATACTATCAATCCTAGCATCAATATGATTTGTGTCATACAATTGACATACAGTAACAGTAAGAGATACAAATAGAATAGCTCAATTAGCAGCAATACATGATGGACTAGAAGTATATAGAACAAGTAATGACCTACCACTACCAGAAAATAGTGTAGAAGTGAGATCAAGTACAACAGTGATATGAACACAATGATATATGTGAAAAAATAATCTAGAATTAATAGCATATAACAAATGATGAATAGATCCAAAAGATGGTACATACTTCACGTACTATGTAACAAAAGATAGAAAATACTTTCAATTAATGGCATACCTAGAAGACCAAGCAAATAAACAAATAGTAAAAAATATACTTCCAGAAACATACGCTGCAGACTATACTAATAGATACCCAACAGTATACTGAAAGAAACTATGAATACTAACAGATACAAATAATAATCCAATACAAGAAGTACCAGCAATAAAAACAGCAACGTACGTAGACCTAGTAACAGATACATGAACATACAAAGCAAACTTCACAGATAGAGATAATATAACAGGAAGTGGATATGCTATACAATCAATGATGATATCAAGACAAGCACTATGACAACCAGCATATTGTCCAGATTGATTCATAGCAGTACCAGCAAACACAGAATTTAACCAAAACTGATTCTGTGTAGCAAAATATGAGATGACATACTCAGATGCTACAACTCCTGATTCTTGTGATACACAATATCCAAGTGCATGTACAACAAATCAAGATTGGAATACAGTAAGATACCAAGCATGAAAAACCATCATTTCAACAAACTGAAAATATCCAATAACAAATATAACACAACAACAAGCAATAGATGCCTGTAAATCTATGTGAGATGGATACCACCTAATCACAAACAATGAATGGATGACAATAGCAAGAAGTATAGAATCAAATCCAGATAATTGGTCAGGGAAACAACTATGAGTTTGAAATCTATATAATTGAGTATCATGAAATACTACACTATGATGCAATGCTACATGATGAAATACCGAACCAAGAACCTATGCTACAAAGACATGACCATGAACAGACTCAACATGTAATCTAAAAAGAAAACATACACTTTCAAATTGACAAGAGATATATGACCTATCATGAAATGTGCGGGAACATGTAAATAAAGCAAATACACTTGATTGAACAAACTATAACAATTGACAAACAGTTGTAACATGAAGTTCAAACTGAATTGCTTGGGATGATGACTGAGTCTATGCACAAGCAGATATGAAGAAATATGGTTCATCACTATACCTATGAACTGCATATTGATTATGAAACCTATACTATGCAAACTGAGTAGCTAGTAATATTTTCCTTCGTGGGGCTGCTGCTAATAATGGTACTAATGGTGGATTGTTCACGATGTACTTGACTCGGACTTCTGGTACTCAGCATCGTCATGCTGGCTTCCGTTGTGCTAAGTAATCTTGTATACTTGTATATTTTTGTTTGGCGACACAAATCTTATTAGAAAAACAAAATCTTTAAACTTGGTTTTAAGCTTTTCGAAATTACTGCAAAACAAAAATGGTTACTATTCACTAAAAAAATCTACAATAAAAATAAAACTTCAAGAAAATTAAAAATTTTGATTTTCTTGAAGTTTTGTTATAATAAACTGTAATACTTTTTAAATTTTAAAAATATGACTATATTAATTTTAGAAGATAATAAAAAGGTTACTTTTTCAAATATAAATGAACTTAAAATCTTTGTTTTCGAAAATTTTTGATATCCTGAAATAAATCAAGAGGTAGAAGAAAGCTGGTATAAAAATTGAAAAGCAGATTTTGAAAAAAAGAGTTTTTCAAATATAAATGATTTACTTTCTGATCTTAAAAAGTAATTTATGTATGAAATTATAAAAACTACTAAATTTTCAAAATCATATAAAAAATTGGATGAAAAATATGTAAAATTTACACATAAAATTTTAGAAAGATTATTTCTGTGACCTCCATTTGAAAAAGAATACAATGTTCATCCGCTGACTTGAAAATATGATAAATATTTTTCTATAAATGTCACATGAGATTATAGAGTAATTTTTAATATAGATAAAGAAAAGCAGATAATTTATTTGTATGATATATGAACACATAGTCAATTATATAAATAGATATTAATACTTTTAGAGATTTAGTTTTAACTAAATCTCTATTTTATAATTTAAAAATTGAAAAATTCGAAATGTTTTGAAAATTGCAAAATAAATAAAATGAAAATTTCAAATCAAATAAAAGATTTATCATGAAAATATGAGGGTAAATTAAAAATTATTAAGAAATGAATTTTTTGGATTTTACTTGATGAAGAAGCATTTTTTATGTCAAAATACTTCAATATGAAACTAACAAAACTAGACAAAGAAACAATAAAAGTATGATTTCCAGACCAAAATAAAGACAAGTGGTTATCTATACTTGAATATAAATGATTAGGATATGTACTTTTTGTCTTACAAGATTGAAACCTAGTTGAAGTAAAAAATACTTATTGAAAATCTTTCTGAACAAAATATCAAATAAACATAGAAGACTATAACTTTACAAAAGACCGTATTTTACAGCTTTCAAAACTATGAATAGAAGAAAAAAATGAAAAAAACTTCCTGTTAAAGGATAAACTTGAAGATATATTTATAATACTTGTTTCAATACTTATGAGGCTTCCTAAAAAAGAAAGGTTTTATTTAAGATCAAAAATAGAATCCGTATTTTTAGATTTACTAGAAAAAGTATACAGGTATATGTATAATTTATCTGACAGAAAAGAACTTATAAAATCTATTTTCTCAGAAGTTATGGTTGTTAGAGAATTTTGTCGTTTCTTGTATAAAGACCAAAAAATCACAAATACAAACATATATGCAGATTTATGAGAAAGATTTACAGAAGTATTAAAAATATCTAAATGAATAATAAATACATATGATTAATGACTTTACTTACAATGATTTATACAGTGCTTATCAAAAAGCAAAAAAATCAAGGAAAAACAAACAAGAAGTTTACTTATTTGACCAAAATAGAGAAGAAAGATTAAGAAATATTTATGATGAACTAAAAGATAAAAAATATAAACATTGAAGCTATAAAAAGATTATAATTTATGATAGTAAAAAAAGACTTATTTATTCGCCTCTCTTTAGAGATCATATAGTTCATCATTTATTGTATGCAAAACTTTACAAAACAATTGATGATAGTTTATTGAATTCCACATTTGCTTGTAGAAAATGATATTGAGCTCATAAGTGAATAATATATTTAAGTGATTTAATAAAACAAAAACCAAGTAATTGACTATATTACTTAAAACTAGATTTCTCAAAGTATTTTTTTAGTATAAATCACGATATTTTAAAGAAAAAACTATATGAAATAGTAAAAAGCGAAGAATTAAGATACATCATTTGACTTGTTATTGATAGCTACAAATCACCTAAAATATATGATAACTTACTAAAAGAATCTTTGTTTTATATAGATGAAGAAAATAAATGAATTCCGATTTGATCTATTATATCCCAATTATTTGCTAATTTTTTCTTAAATGATATAGATAAATACATTAAATTTTGATTAAATTTGGATTTCATAAGATATATGGACGATATAATTATTTTATGAACAAAAGAACAATTAAATTTAACAAAGACTACTTTACTTAAACTTGTCTCTGAAAACAAGCTTATTTTGAATCCTAAAAAGATAAGTTTCAATCTTGTTTCGGATTGATTGAACTTTGTTTGATATAGGATCTTAAACGATAAAATATATGTTTGAAAGTCTACGAAAATAAAAACAAATAAATTTTTGGATACTTTAAATACATTGGATTATAAAAAATTTTCAAAAAACGACATTGAAAAAATTAATTGTAGTTTACAATCTAGATTAGGTGTATTTACTTGGAGTAGTTATTGAATGAATTATTTTAAAAATAGGGGAGATATCGATTTTCATTCGTGGGGCTAATGCTAATAATGGTACTAATGCTGGATTGTTCACGATGAACTTGAATCGGACTTCTGGTAATCAGAATCGTAATGCTGGCTTCCGTTTAGACTAGTAATCTTTTATGTATTGATTTTTAGTGAAAATTAATTTGCTAAATAATAGAAAGATGAATTTTTTACAAGATTACAGATATTTTTCCTGTATAGACTAAAATATATCTAAACTAGTTTAGTTTTCCAAATTTCTTCAATAAATTCGAAAACAATTTTCTGATTTTAACATAGCTAAAATCCTGAAAATGGAAAAGTTCTCATTTATTCCAGTAATTGGAAAACTATTTTTACCTGGTGGGTATAGTTTATCAAAGTATTACCTTTTTATTGGTATAATTTTTCCATTTTACAAAATAAAATTTTCTTTTGACAAATCAAATCTTTTTAATAAAATAACCTCACTTTTTGTGAAATATGTATTAAGTTTACTCTAAGAGGTTAAGTTAAACTCCTTTATTTAAAGACAAGTTTAACCTCTGACTTATTTATTAATAAAAATTTTTTATGGCTTGATTAATAGCAAAAAAATTGGAAATGACAAGAGTAATTAAGGAAGATAGATTTATTCCTGTTACTTTGTTAAAAGTACCTACTTTGAAATTGGTGGATAAAAAAACTCCAGAAAAAGATTGATATTCAGCTTTTGTGGTTGGTGTTCTTAAAAATTGATCTGAGTGAAAATTAAAAGAAGGAAAATCTTCTTTAAGTTTTGGTGATTTTGATGAGATTAGAGAATTTAGATGTGAAGAATCTAAATTAACTGGATTAAATGTGTGAGATGATGTTTGACTTGATTTGTTAGATTGAGTTGAAATTGTAGAACTTGAATGAGTTTCAAAATGAAATTGATTTACATGAGCTATGAAAAAATGGAACTTTAGTTGAGGGCATGCTACTCATGGTTCAAAATTCCATAGAGCTTTAGGTTCTATAGGTAATAGAAAACCAAGAAGAACTCATAAAGGAAAGAAAATGCACGGGCATCACGGTAATTATGTAATTACATTAAAGAAAGTTCCTGTTGAAATAGTAAATAAGGAAATAGGTGTAGTTTGAGTTAGAGGATGAGTACCAGGTGCTAGAAATTCTTTAGTAAAAATTATTTTTTAATCCTTAATACTTAAATAATGGAAACAAGACTTTTAGATCAAAATTGAAAAGATATTTGAGTTGTAGAATTAGAAACATCTGTTTTTGGTATAGAGGTAAATGAATGATTAATTCACAGAGCTTTGGTATATCAATTAGCTAATGCTAGACATAATATAGCTCATACTAAAACTAGATCGGATGTAGTTGGTTCTACAAGAAAATTATATAAACAAAAACATACTGGTAATGCTAGAGTATGATCTGCTAATTCTCCTATAAGAAGAAAATGATGAGTTGCTTTTTGACCAAGAAATAATAGAAATTTTACTCTTGAAATGAATAAAAAAGAAAGAAGAAAAGCTTTGTATTGTGCATTATCTGCAAAAGTTCTGAATAATGAATTGATAGTAATTGATGATATAAAATTAAATGCTATAAAAACGAAAGAAATGGCATCTATTTTTACAAAAATACCATATACAAAAAATGTGTTACTAGCAATTCCTGCTAAAAATGAATTATTACAAAAATCTTCAGAAAATTTACCATATGTAAAATCTATATTAGTAGACTATTTAAATATAGCAGATTTACTAAAGTATAAAACATTGGTTTTATTGAAAGATTCTTTGGTTAAATTAAATACAATAAAATAATTTTTAATTACTTGCTTATGAGAATTTATAGGATTATAAAGAAACCTATTGTTACAGAAAAAGCATCACAAGCTGAATTAGCTAATAACTGTTATGTTTTTGAAATTGATAGTTCTGCTACAAAAATTGATGTTAAAAAATCAGTTTCTGAAATATATTGAGTTGAAGTTGCTTCTGTAAATATAGTTAAAACAATAGAAAAATTTAAACATTGAAGGAAATGAATTCAGTTTAAAAGAAGACCTTCAAAAAAAGCTTATGTTACTTTAAAAGACAGTAAAGCTAAAATAGATTTTTCCCTAGTTAAATAATTTAATTTCTAATTTTAATATTGTGGCTATAAAGAAATTTAATCCTACTACTCCAGGTAGAAGACAAATGACTTGATACACATTTGAAGAATTGACAGTATCTAAACCTCATAAATCACTTACAGTTACTTTAAAATCTAATTCTTGAAGAAATAGTGCTTGAAGAATAACTGTTAGACATAAATGAGGAGGTCATGCTAAAAAACATAGATTGATTGACTTTTTCTTTGTTGATAAAAAAGATATAGAAGCAAAAGTT
Organism: Candidatus Altimarinus sp.; assembly: GCA_020724225.1. Lineage (GTDB taxonomy): Bacteria > Patescibacteriota > Gracilibacteria > BD1-5 > UBA6164 > Altimarinus. The sequence goes on from DYHI01000047.1 coordinate 6,536, forward strand.
GAAACTATAGAGTATGATCCATATAGAACTTCATATATTGCTCTTGTGTGTTATAAAGATTGAGAAAGAAGATATGTTGTTGCTCATAAAGATATGAAAGTATGAGACAAAGTTGTAACTTCTGTAAAAGCATCTTTAGTATCAGGTAATAGAATGGAAATAGGAAATATTCCAGTTGGAATGCAAATATATAATCTTGAATTGATAGTTTGACAATGAGCTAACTCTATAAGATCTGCTTGATCTTCAGGACTTATTACTTCTCAAGAATGA
>DYHI01000005.1:0-21791 GCA_020724225.1 Candidatus Altimarinus sp.
GCTAGTATCGCTAGGATTGTTATTGTTACTATTAGTTCTACTAGGGTGAAGGCTTTTGTTCATTTTATTCTTTCTCTTGTAAGGAGATGGTTATGGTAAGGTAGTTTTTTCATAGATTTTTAGTTAAGGTATATTATTTTATGGATTTTTTACTTATTCTTTAATTTGTTTTTTATTATCCTCGGGATTACCCCAGGGTATAAACTAAAAACATTATCCGTGCACTGGATTATCTGGATAAGCCTGATAATGACAGAAAATAGTACTTTAATATTATAATTTATTCAATAGATTTTAAATAAAGAAAAAACTATTTCTTGAATTTTCTTTTTTAAAAGTAGAAACACAAAAAATAGTCATGTAATTTTAAAAATCTATCATTTTATTTACTGGCTTATTGTAGCTTGTTGTAGTCATTACTATTCAGTAAATAGATAATAAAATTATTTTAGTTTTTTAAGTAGTTTTGTCAAAAGTTTTAAATTAAACAATATTTAATTTTCTAATAATATAAAGTATCTTATTAAAACATCTAATTTATTATATCTAGTGTATCATAGTTGAACCAAATTTCTCTTCATTCATTACTTCAACTCAAGGTACAATAAAATTTATTGATTGTTTCCAATCATTAATCAATTTTTCTGATCAAGGGAATCTCTTTAAAACTATTGAAACTCTTCATATAAAATCATTTACTATTTTGAAATTTTGCCTTATTAAATCTACATCAAGTGATTCTTTTGATTCTTCAAAATTCTTTGATATTTTATTTAAAGTGTTATTTGCATGATATGATAATATCATAAGTGCTCTTGTACTAAGTGGTAATCCTTTAAATTCATACATACTAATTATTTCTATTCAAGATATTTCGTTTGTAAATTTGTACAATCAAATTTCATCTCAAATTATTTCTCAAACTGATTCTTCAATAAACTTATACAATTCTATATCATCTATATCTCACATTCAAGCTTCTATATTATTCCGATGTTCTATAAGAGAATATGTAGATACAGATCAATTTGGTCATGAAAAATACACTGCTTGTAGATATGTTGCCCATATTTTTAATTTATCTAGATTTTTATCTTTATTATCTTCGCTTTTTGTAATATTATCTAAACTATCAAAGAATAAATCAATAGTTCCTGTTGGTATATCTTGGACTAGAATTCATTTTCATAACATAGATAGTACTTGTTTCATAGAATCTTCATATTTTCCTGACCATAATAAGTATGCATAAATTCATTGATTTAATTCATATCATAAAGTAATTCAAGCATCTATATATGATTTTGCTTCGTCAAACCTTCAAACTTGAATTAATAAATTTATTATTTTTGAAATAGTATTTATATTGTTATCATTATTAAATGCCATTTCATAATAACTTAATGCATCATCAAAATATCAATTCACTTCGTATAAATCTCACAATTGTATCATTGCTTCTACTGATCCGTATTGAACTGCAGCTTTGAAATATAATTTAGATTTTTCTATTCATTCTCACTTCAAAATTGAAACATCTCATAAACAGAGCATCATATATTCATCGTACTCAACTGGTAAATCATCTCACATAGAATTTAGTTTTGAAAAAGTTTTGTTTATAAAATCAAAAAATCATCTTGCTTTATGTTCTTTTTGAAAATACTTATTTAAGTCTTTTATAACTTTTTTTCATTCATTTCTAGTCATTTCTCTTATTCATTCAAGCAAGTTATATATAGTATGAGGATTTTCTAATAAATCAGGAAATGAAAGAAAATATTTTATTGCTACATCTACATTTGCATACCATAAAAAAGTTCAAAATGCTAAAGCCTCATCATAACTTAACTCTCATGGTAAATTTAATCAATAAAATTCTATAAGTTTTTCTAATCACTCTATATCCTTTACTGGCAAATTACTACATAAAATTTTCTCAATCCAAAAATAAACTGCAATTTGAGGATTTTCAAAAATTCCTTGTGGAATCTCAAATAATTCGTCTTCATCTTCTCATATTTCATCTTCTTCATTTTTAGTTTTTTCTATAATTCATTCCTCATCATTGAAGTCTCAACTACGAGCAATGTATTGGACAATCTTACGATAAAAAACTCAATAGTTTTCATCAAAATCTTTTGTTATTTTATTATATAAATCAACTATTTCAGGTCTAAGTGAATCAAAAAAATCTACCTCATACTTTAAAACTTCTATAGATCAATACAATCTATTTTTATCTAAATCAGTAAAACCAGATAATTCTTTATGACTTCAATAAAGCAAAGGAATAATTCTATCTCTATATGATTCATAATGTTCTGAAGAAAAAAACATCCTTGAAAGTAGTGATATGTGTTTTCAAACTACATAATGTATATTTGAATTACTCTCATCTTCTTCAGAGTCATCATCAAATTCTGCATTGTTACTATCGATTAATTCTTTACTTAATGCTATTTCTCATTCTTCAAATTTCAATTCCATAGAATAACTCTGTTCAAAATGCTCTTTTAGCCATTCAATTCAGGCTTCTCATGACCTAAATAATAATCAATAAACATCAACAAGATAACTGTCTAGGTATCTATCATTTCTTAGTCCAAATAAATCAATTTGTGATAAAAATAATCTTCTCAAAACTAAATTTTTATATTCATTTCTTCAATTTTCACTTAGATATTGGTATCAATCACTTTTCAAATCATTGAATCTTGCATTTACTTTATTTATCTCATTTTCTATATATTCTGATGCTAACTCTACTATTTTTTGTATTGTTTTTGATGGAATTAATTCATTTTCTATAAAATATTTAGTAACTACAAATTCTATTTCTCTTAAATCTTTATCTGATTCAATTATGTTACTATAAAATACAAAAGGTAAAATTTCTGTTAATCTATCTTCTCATTGAGTCTCAATCTCCTCAGCTTCTTTTTGTATTTCTCTTTGTTTCATCCCTCTTTCAAAAAGTACATCAAACTTTCATCAAGTTCTTTCTTGATTTTCTCTACGATCTATATCTAGCATATCATTTTTATAATTTTCTTCTTCCACATTTTCCCTTTCAGCATCATACAAAATCTGCATCTTTGCATATATTTCTTTTGCTTTAGCTATATCTCCTATCTCTGTGTATATATGTACTAATTTGTCTAAAAATCTCAAATCAAGATATAAATCATATCAATTTTTTAACAAACTAATTGCAGTATCATATTTTCACAATTTTTTATATACAAGAGCGGTCCACAAAAATCAATCTTTATTTCACATCTCTATCATCTTGTTGTATGCTATAATTGCTTTATATAACATTTTCTCTCTTTCGTCTTGATTTTTAATCAACTCAGATCTTCTTTCATATTCACTTCAAACCATATTGTAAAACTGACTATTTTGTGAATAATAAGAATTTTTCTCTCACATACTTAAAAGTAAATCTATCTTTTTTATTACCAAACCATTATATTCCATACCTCACTCATCTTCTTCATCTTCCATATCAGCTACTGCATCTAGATATATTTTTTGAACTATATCCATATCTAAGTGTTCTCAAATCAAAGACAATGTTTCTAAAAAAGACAATGCAACTTCTGATCACTGTATTTTTGATAGAGACAATGGTAAAAAATTTAGCATAGCTAATCAGTATGGAGTTTCTATATCAATTCATGATAATATAGTCTCTAATGCCCTTTTTCTTACATCACTACGAATATTAACTAAATTATCAATAACTTTAGCATCCAAATTTTCAACTAAACTATCAGTACTTTTTACAATTAATTGTGACACCTCTGTCATATTAGACATAAATTGATTTTATTTTATAATTCTAAATTATTCTAGATAATAAAGAAATTAATAATTAAGTCAAGTATAAGTATTGAATTTTATACAATTTTTTCAAAAAAATGTAAATTTACATTTTTTTGTATTTTCCCAAATTATCAGTATATTTCTAAAAATATAAATAACCTATAATTATGGATACAATATTTTACATATTGCTTTTTGTTTTTTGAACATTTTTTGGAAGTTTTGCTTCTGTTATAATCCACAGATTGAAATCAAAAGAATCTTGAATCATGCTTTGAAGAAGTCATTGTCCAAAATGTAATCATCAACTTTGATTTTTTGACTTAATACCTATTTTTTCTTACATATCAACTTTATGAAAATGCAGATACTGTAAAGAAAAAATTAGTATAATATACCCAATTTTAGAATTATCTACATGATTATTGTTTATGCTTGTTTGAGTAAAACTTATAAACTTTGATTTGATTTTATTATTGGATAACTTAGAAATTATAAAACTGTTGTTTTTCCTATTTTTGGCATTTATCACAATCATTTTTATATTTTATGATATTTTATTTTTGGAAATACATGAATGAGTATTATTAACTTGAATAATTGGTACAAGTATAGCAGTAGTTATTCAAACTATAGATCCTTGATTATCTATTATCCCAACACTAAAAAGCTCTGCTATGTGACTTGAATGAATAAATTTATGGATGAGTAGTTTAACTTTTTTGTTCATCTTATGAGCTTTGTATATGATTATGCTTAGATGATTAAAAGAAATTTATGATGTTGCCATATTAATTCTAGCAATTATATCTATTGTCTTACTTAAAAATACTCTCTGAATCGACATATATAATACCCCTATGATTAGTTCTATTTTATGAATTATGCTTATTTTTACATTTTTATTTTTACAAATTGTTATAAGTAAATGAACATGGATGTGATGATGAGATTTGAGAATTGCAATACTTATGTGAATGATACTTTGAAACTCATATAGTTTCACTTGAATTATGTTAACATACATAATTTGAAGCATTATTTGAATTTTTATAATTGTTTTACAAAAAATACAAAAAAAAGAAAATTTAAACACTCTTATCCCTTTCTGACCTTTCTTATGAATGTGATTATTTGCATGTCTTTTGTGGCAAAAAGAGATTGATACATTATTAAGTTCTTACTTATAATGAGTAAAAACATAAAGTAAATTCAAATTATTTTACAAATTAATAAAAAATAAGTAAAATATAGATGTATTTAATTTAAAAATTATAAAAACAAATATGGATAATAAAAAAATACAGGCTATTAGAGACTTCATCATAAGTGCCGAAAAATCTATGCGAAATGCAAAAAAATTACTTAAAGACATTTTAGAATCAGAATGACTTAGTTTTGAAGATGATATAGATTTGGATACAAGGTGATTAAATACTTATGAAAGTGAAGATAGTAAGGTAGTAGAATGAGTATTTACATGAGAAGAAATGCTTTGAGTAGATAATCATAAGTACCCTGTTCCTGTAAATTATGCATCAAAATCAAAACTAGTTCAATGAGATAGACTTAAACTTACAATTGAACCAAACTGAAAAATGTTATATAAACAAATAAAACCAATAGAAAGAGAAATAAAAGTATGACTTTTGACTAGAGATCAATGAAAATTTCAAGTAATATCTGAATGATCTACATACAATGTATTAACTGCAGCTGTCACACACTTCAAAGCTGAGATATGAGATAGTGTTTCGATTATTATTCCACAATGAAAACAAGCAAATTTTGCAGCAATAGAAGCTGTAATCCCAAAATGAGAATAAACAAATAAAGTTCCTAATGGAACTTTATTTGTTTATTTCCAAGCATCTGGAATTCAATATGATCATAACTTAATATTCGCATTTTTATCTCAAAATGGTGAAAGAATTCTTTTTACTCTATCTCCTGATTTATTAACTACTTGTTCAGTATCATTAGATAAATTAGCTTGTGAAAGATTAATGAATCATCTTTGTGATTCAGGTCATTTATTTTTTGATCAAAACATATATATTTTTTTATTAATGATTAAAGTAAATTATATTATATACCTTTTTTAAATAAAAATCAAATCTTAAAAAAATAAATCTTTAAATACTTCTAAAGCCAATTTTTGATCTATAAAAAATGGAGAAGTTGCAACAGTTATAACAGAAGCTTTTTTTACTAAATTCTGAACAACTTTCTTTTTGAGATTACAATCAATAAAATCAAGTTCAGGTTGAAAAAAATCTAAATCCAAGTTTAAGATAATTTCATGTCACTCTTTTATCTTTACACTATTTAATTCTATTTCACTTCTTATTTGCACAATTTCCTTCACAAGTCAGTCTTTTACACTTGGAACTATATAATTCCCCACATTTAATGTATAGTTTGTGTAATTAAATATTTTTTGTATATCATTTAAATCACTTCTTTCCAAGTAAATTCATGGATCTCTTGTATCAGCATGTTCATCTATATGATAAAGGATAGAGTTATTTCCTATATATCATTCTATTTTTGCTTTATGCCAAAAAAAATACGCATGATTGTGATTATCAAATAAATATAATGGAATTCAATTATAATCAAACTCATAAAAATTTTGTAATCAAAAACATGATTGAAGTTTATCATCAAAATCAAAGTCTTCAAAAACAACTTCTTTTCAAAGCTGTATTTTATCAAATGAAATTGCTTTTATAAGTGAAGGAACATAAAGTTTCTTATTTTCTCTTTTTTCAAAAGAAAAAGCATTGTTTCAAACAGGATTTGTTATATAAAAAGGTGACGAGTACATAGAAATTACATGTAATGAAATATAAATTATAAGATATTTTGAATTTTAAAAATTGCAAATATAAAATCACTAGCTTTTTTCTAAATTGGTATATAATACTTATACTATTTTTTAAAAATACATTTATGAAAAATATATTTAAAAGCTTTTCGTTTGAAAAGACTACTGATAGAATTAAAGAAACTTTTATCAAGTTTCCACTTTCTTTTGCTTCAGCATTAATAGTTTTTTGAATTTTGGAATTTTTGATACTGCAAAATAGTTTAGTTTCAAATTACACCGAGCAATTACTTATAAAATCAGTATTTTCTATATCTTTATTTTATTTTTTAACTATTTGAATCTACTTATTATCCTACAAACTAAATTTTTCAAAAATAAAAACTTGTTTTACCCAAATCCTAGCAATTTTATTTTGTATTTTTTTCTTTTTTTCATTTCCTGAAAATCTATTTAATAATTTTTTTGTAGAAGAAATGACTTATATCGTAATAACTTTTATTTGAGTTATTAGTTTTATATTTATTTCTTCTTTTTTAAAAAGAATTTCAAAAAAAGACACTGAATTTAATAATAAATACTATAGTTTTTTTAATGAAATTACATCAAAAATACTTATGTCTATTATAGTTTGAGTTGCTTTGATGTTACTTTGATTTATAGCCTTTTGGTCTTTATTTGCTTTATTCGATTTAAAAAACTTACTTGATGAAGAAAATACATTTTGAAGTTGGGCTGCTTTTTCACTTTCACTTTTTGCTCCTATCTATTTTTTATATCAAGTTTGACTTAGTTCAAATAATCTAATAAAAAAGATAAAAGAAAACAAATTTTATAGTTTCTTAAATAACTATTTAGCATTACCTTTTATCATAATATATTTTGTTATACTTTATGCTTATTCTTTCAAAGTACTATTAAACTTCCAAGACTGGCCTCAATGAATCATTTCTTGGATGGTAATTTTATTTTCACTATTTTGATATTTGATTTATATATTTTCTTATGTTTTTGAAGAAAAAATGAATTTGGTAAAGATATATAGAAAGTACTTTCCTCTCGCTGTTATACTACAAACCCCAATGCTATTTTATGCCATTTATCTTAGAATAAACCAATATGACTTAACTATTAACAGATATTTAGTTGTAGTTTTCTGATTATTTTTAATTGTAATTAGTTTCTATTTACTACTATCAAAAAAGAAGTATTTACTCTATATTCCTACAACTTTAACATTATTTATAATTATCATATCTATCTGACCATGGTGAGTTTATATGTTTCCAGAATCAAGACAACTAAATTTATTGGAAAAAGATTTAACCTCAGCTAAAATACTACAAAACTGAAATATAACTCTTCCTGAAAAAGAAATTGATATAGAATGACAATTATCATGAAAAATATATGAAAAAGTAACATATTTATGTGAATTTCATGGTTGCGATACTATGGATGATTTTTTCCCAAATATAATAAATGAGATTAAAAATGCAGATAAATCAGAATGGGAAAAAAACCATATTGAACAAATTCAAAAATATGAAGAAACTATTAGAACAAACACTTCAAAAAATGAAAAAGAGTATTTAGAAAAATTGAAAAAAGAAAAATATACTTGAATTAATCCTTGGAGTTTTCAAAGTAAACTTATAGAAAAACTAAAAGTTAGGCCTTATTATGCTGAAAAAACAGATAGCGAGCTTATAAACTTCAATTTAAAAGATTTTTCAAGATATACTATAATAGAAGTAAAAAATTATGATTATATTTTTGATATATCAAATGAAAAATTATCAGAAATAAAAGAAAATAACCATTTATATGAAGCAAATTATGATATTACTACAAGTAAATTAATTATTAACAAAAACTGAATATCTATTGAAGAATTTGATTTAGTTGATGACTTTAAAAGTATATATGAAGAAAATAAAAATAGTATTTGAGCATATTCAAATGTAACTCTTGATAAGCAAATTGAACTAGTTAAGTCTTGAGATACAGTTGATATAAAAATAGTTTTGAATGATTTTTCTATAAGAAACCCTGATTACAAATGAGATAGAATAAACTCATATTCTCCTTATGTAAACTGAAAAATTTTATTAAAAGAGAAAAACTAAAAACAATTTTATCATCCTATTGGTTTATATACCAGTAAAAACAACTTATTCCAAGAAAAATTACATAATATTTTAGATCATTTTTAAATGAATAAAGAAAATATAAAAAAAGTAGTAAAATATCTTGATGTATTATTCCCTATTGCACAAACTGAACTTGATTATGAAAACCCATTTCAACTTCTAGTTGCTATAATTATGTCTGCTCAAACTACTGACAAACAAGTAAATAAAATCAATAAATCATTTTTCACTAAGTTTAAAACTCCTAGTGATTTAGTCACTTTTTGAGAAGAAAATATAAAAAATGAAATAAAAACTATATGACTTTATAATTCAAAAGCTAAAAATATTTATTTAGCTTCAAAAATGTTAGTTGAAGTTTATGATGAAAAAATTCCAGAAAAATTAGAAGAATTAACAAAACTTCCATGAGTTTGAATTAAAACAGCAAAAGTTTGGTTAAGTATTATTAAAAATTACTCTTATTTAGCTGTTGATACTCATGTACATAGAGTATTAAACAGACTTTGAATAGTTAATACAAAAACACCTCTAGAAACTGATAAAAAAGCTGAAAAAATACTCTCAAAAGAGGATTTGGCACACTTACATCATACATTGATTTTATTTTGAAGATATCATTGTACAGCGAGATCTCCTAAGTGTGATATTTGTGAATTGAAAGAAATTTGTAAGTGGTATAAAACACACAAAAAATAACTAAATAAGAAATATAAAGTAGATTCCTGCCTCCGCAGGAATGACAAACATTCAAAAAAATCTCATTAATGAGATTTTTTTTGTTATTATCGAAATTTATCTTCTTCTATTTTTACTATATTCTTTAAGTTTATCATCAGAAATTCATTCTGATGCAATAACTGTTGCATTATTATTTATTTCTTTGTATTTACTATCTATACTTTGAAAATCATTTATTCAACTATCCAAATTTTTTGAAATTATTTCTTCACTTCCTGGATTTTCAGCCAAAACTCATAATACACTATTTCTAAAATTATTAAAAGCCTCGATATATGTGGGGTCGATAAATCTAAGTATTTTAGCGAATTTTTCATCTAAACTTCAAAGTGACTGTGTGTCAAAATGAGCTTGTAAAGCTTGGCTTACCATTTTATTTTTGTTTTAGCATTTAAAATTTTGTTTTTATCAATTTTTTACTATCTCAAGAGCTTCCCTTACTTTTGATTTTAACATATTTTTTCCTATTTGTTTTACTTCGTTTTCTATATTTGAAACTATTTTTCAAAGAAGAAGTTCTTGTTCTTTTACCATCTCATTATGAGATATTTTCAGAAAAGAAGCTAAATAATCAAAATTATCAAGTAAATTTTTCTTTTTATAAGTTGGTAAAAAAGAATAAATTTGTCTTATCTCATATCTATCTTTTGGGGAGATATCATAGTTTTCAAAAAGCTTTTCAAGTAATACATTCATAGATTATTTTATACTTAATTAATTCTATCATAAATCTAACTATTATTCAAATATTTTCAAGACATTTTTTTAATTTCCTAAAACTGCAAGTACTTCCTCCATACTTGTTTCTCCCAAAACTACTTTAAGTAAAGCATCTTCTTTGATTGTAACCATTCAATCTCATATAGCCTGGATTTCAAGCTGTGTTTTGTTTGCTTGCTTCAAAATAAGTTCTTCCATCTTATCAGTCATTTCTAAAAGTTCATAAAATCAGATTCTTCACTTATATCATGTATTATTACACTTATCACATCAAGTTTCTTTTGCTCTATATAATACCAAATCATCATTTGCTTTTATATATCTTCAAACTTTTCAATATATAAATTTCTTTATCCTATCATCTGCCTTGTATGCTTCTTTACAATGTGTACAAAGTTTTCTTCATAGTCTTTGAGAAATAATAAATCTTAAAGAAGAAGTTAAAAGTAATGGATCTATTCATAGATTTATAAGTCTTTGTATAGTATGAGCTGCTGAATTTGTATGTAATGTAGAAAAAACTATATGCCCTGTAATACTTGCTTCTATAGCAAGTTTTGCGGTTTCTTCATCTCTTATTTCTCAAACCATTATTATATCTGGATCTTGTCTAAGTAATGATCTAAGTCAACTTGCAAAAGAGAAATTTATAGCAGGATTTATTTGTGTGTGATTAACTCATGGAATTCTGTATTCTACAGGATCCTCAAGAGTTGATATATTGTTTTCCTCAGAATTAAATTGTGAAAGTAGAGAAAATAAAGTTGTTGATTTACCCGAACCAGTTGGTCAAACAGCTAAAATCATCCCAAAATTATCCTTTAGATGTTCTTTTATCTTTACCATATTGTATGGCAAAATCCCTAAATCTTTTAACTCAGGTGGTTTATCATCTTTTTTAAGTATTCTTAAAACACATTTTTCTCAATATATAGTTGGAATAACAGAAACTCTTATATCTGTTGTTTTTCAAGCATACAATTTATAATTTATCTTTCAATCTTGAGGTAATCTATGTTCATCTATCCTTAAATAAGCCATTATCTTTATTCTAGCAACAAAACTCTCTTTTTGAGTTAAAGGGTAATCTTTATATTTTATAAAATTTCAATCAACTCTAAATCTTATTCTAAGGATCTTATCAGTAGGTTCAATGTGTATATCAGAAGCTGAAAGACTCATTGCTTTAAGAATAATATCATTTATAGCTGTTATAATACTTGAATCATCTTGAACTTTTGAATTTGGAGTTAAATTCAGATTTAGGTCAGAGTCAATATGACTTTTTGGATTGTTTTGATTATTTGAAGATGTTCAATTTCATAAACTAAATAAGTCCTCTACTTTTGTTCAAGTAGAAGTTTTTTCTTTGTTTCATAGTTTATTTATCCCTGATTTATCCAAAAATGTCTTTAAATTCACTTTATTTTATATAAAATATAATATATACCATTAAATATTATCATATAAAATAAAAAAACTCTAGATTAATAGAGTTTTTAAATGATAAATCAGCTTGACAAAAATAGATTTTATATCTATTCACAGCTATGTCATTCTGAACTTGATTCAGAATCATAATTTAATTTTCATTATTTTTTAAAAAGACTTTAATATTTTATTGATTCTGAATCAAGTTCAGAATGACAATAATTTCCCAATTTATTTTTCATACTTTCTAAACCAAGTTAATTGTCTTTTTGCATAATTTCTACTATTTTGCTGAATCAGAGAAATTGCTTCTTCTAAAGATATGTTTCAATTTAAATATGATATAATTTCTTCATATCCTATTGTTTTCAATCAAAAATCTGTTTCTTTATATCTCATATCTTGAAGTTTTTTTACTTCATCTATAAGTCAATTTTGTATCATTATTTCTACTCTTTTGTTTATTCTATCATAAAGAGTTTTTCTATCTCAATTATAGGGAGTAATAAAAAATGTATCATATTTCAAAACTTTCTCTTTTATAAAATCAGTTTTTGCAATTCAAGTCATAGTTTTTACTTCTATTGCTCTTATAACATATCTTAAATTATTTGGGTGCAGTCATTTTGCATATTCAGGATCTAGTTTTAATAATTTTTCATAAACATATTCATTACCATACTTTTCAGCTTCTTTTTCTAACTCTAATCTAAGTTCTACATTTGCTTCTACTTTTGGTATAGAAAAATCATAAATTAAACTATCTATATATAATCATGTTCAGCCACATATAATTGGTATTTTTCATTTATTCCATATATCATTCAAAATCACATTTGCTACTCTATTGTATTCTCAGACAGAATAATTTTCATCTGGATTAACTATATCTACCATATGATGACTTATTCCTTGCATTTCCTCTTCTGTAACCTTTGCAGTTCATATATCCATATACCTAAAAATCTGTCTACTATCAGCCGATATTATCTCAGTATCAAGATATTTTGCTATATCTATACTAAGAGCTGTTTTTCAACATGCAGTTGGTCAATAAATAACGATTAGTTTTTGTTTATCTGATTTATTATTTATAAAATCATCTAATTTATTTTTATTCATAATCATTTTTTCTATAAATTTATACACTTATAATATTGATTTTTTATGAAAATAAAATTTTAAAAAAAGTTTCTAAAAAAATTTGACTTATATATTTTTTTTAATAGTATGTGTCTCGCAAAAAGTTTTTGCCACCATAGCTCAGTTGGTAGAGCATTCGCCTTGTAAGCGAACGGTCATCAGTTCAAATCTGATTGGTGGCTCCATTAAAACAATACAAAATTACGAATTACGAATTACGAATTCTAAATGAAAGATTAAAATTTCTCGTAATTTTTAATTCGTAATTTTTAATTAATATTTTGGGTAGGTTCCAGAGCGGTCAAATGGGGCGGACTGTAAATCCGCTGGCTTTCGCCTTCGAGTGTTCGATCCACTCCCTGCCCACCACTTTTAAAAGTTAAAAGTTAGAAGTTAGAAATTAGAAGTAACTTTTAACTTGTAACTTATAATTTGTAATTCCTAACTTATATTCCGCCCAGGTGATGAAATGGTAGACATGTTGGTCTTAGAAACCAATGCTGTAGTGGTGTGAGAGTTCGAGTCTCTCCCTGGGCACCATTTTTACATTTTTGTTCCGTACTATGGCGGACAAATATAAACTAAGGAAAATTATGAAAGCAAATATCCACCCAGATGTAAATAAAATTAAAGTTACTTGTTCTTGTGGAGCGACTTATGATGTTGAATCTACTATAAAATGAGATACAAGAATAGAAATCTGTTCAAAATGTCATCCATTCTATACTGGAGAACAAAGAATTCTTAAAACTGGTGCAGTTGATAAATTCTATGCTAGAATGAAAAAAACTGAAACATTACAAAAATAATAAAAAATTTGATTTCTGAATTTTTTTATATACAATCCACTTGCTTAAATCGTAGACTGTAGGCATTTATAAGTCCTGCCGAGATAGAGGTGAAAAATTAAAATTCCTATATGAAATTTTAACAATTCTCTTTGTTTACGAACAAAGAGAATTTTTTATACTATTTAATACTCCAAAAAATGGCTGTAACTAAAGCACAAAAAGTTAGCATACTTGAAAATTTAAAAGAAAGTATTAAAAATGCTAAATCTATTTCTTTTACTACAAATAACTGATTAACAGTTGAAGAAATTACTAACCTAAGAAAAAGTTTAAGAGAAGTAAATTCTACATTTACATTAGCTAAAAAAACTCTTATTAAAATAGCTTTTAAAGAAGTTTACAATGTTGAAATAGATGATTCTATTCTTCCTGGTCAAATTGCTGTAGTTTGTTCAAATGATGATGCAGTATCTGCAATGGGAAAAGTAAATGAATTTATAAAAGAATTTAAAAAAGATCCAAAAGTAGTATGGGCTTGATCATACTTTGAGTGAGAAATTAAAAATGCTGAAGATACTAAAGTTATTGCTTCTATACCTAGTAGAGAAACATTACTTGGAAGACTTGTTTGATCTATGCAATCACCTATTGCTGGTCTTGCTAGATTCTTTGATGCTGCTGCAAAAAAACTTACAGAAGAAGGAAAAGCAAATCTATGAAGTTCTGCTCCTGCAAAAAAAGCTGAAGTAAAAGTTGAAGCTCCTGTAGAAGAAGTTAAAGCTGAGGAAGTTGCTGTAGTTGAAACTCCGGTTGAAGTAACTCCAGAGGTTAAAGAAGAAGTTGCTGTAGTTGAGACTCCTACTGAAGAAGTTAAAACTGAAGAAAAAACTGCTTAATTGATAACTAAAACTGAGCTTCTACAAAATATGTAGAAGCTCAAGAACTAGCTATTAATTAGTTAGAAATTCTTATTTATAGTCACTGTAGAACTTGTATCAGAATCTATCTTTAATATTAAGGAATAACGGAATAATTAAAATCTACAAAAAAATTATCTTTTTTGCTAAAAATTATTCTAAAATTTTTCGCTTAGGATTCACTAAACAAAAAATTTTTTCATAATTTTTATCTAAAAAATCTAGATTTTTATTGTTACGAAATAGTTATTCCGTTACTCCTTAATTGAAGTGACGGATCCTGAAAGAAATTCAGGATGACAATAAGAAAAACTTAAATAAATTTTTAATTTTTAATTTTTTACAATATGGCTGAATTAAGCTCAAATGCAAAAAAAATAATGGACCTAGTTAAAGAACTTTCTATAGTTGAATTAAATGACTTAGTTAAAGCTATGGAAGAAGAATTTGGTGTTTCTGCTGCTGCTCCTGTAATGGTTGCTGCTGCTGGAGCTGGAGCCGCTGCTGCTGATGAAAAATCATCATTTGATGTAGTATTAAAATCAGCTGGTGCTAACAAAATAGCTGTAATCAAAGTTATAAGAGAAATAACTGGATTAGGACTAGTTGAAGCTAAATGAGTAGCTGATAACGGAGGTGAAATCAAAAAAGGTGTTTCAAAAGATGATGCTGAAGCAATGAAAGCAAAATTAGTTGAACAAGGAGCTGAAGTTGAATTAAAATAATTCTAAACAAAAACAAAGATTTGCTAAGCAAATCTTTGTTTTTTTATTTGCTTTAAAAAATTTTTTTACTAAAATTTTAAAGCATTTATTCGGGATTCGCCAAGCGGTAAGGCCGAGGACTCTGAATCCTCTATCAGGGGTTCGAATCCCTTATCCCGAGCCATTTAAAAAGTATTTAATAATGAACTTCTTTCTTTATTAAATACTTTTTAAATTGTTTGAAATTGGATTCGAAAAGAGGCTCTGGTTTTTTATTGGTGGTTAGCCAAATAAAAAACTGATTGCGACGAATAGGAGCAATCACCGAATGGCCTACTGAAGCTACTAACTATGGAATAGTTTGTAGCGAAAGAGCCGAATCCCTTATCCCGAGGCATAATATATACAAAAAACAATCTTAGACATAATATCTAAGATTGTTTTATTATTAAATTAAATATTAGCTCTTCATAATTAATATTTACAATATTTCTAGTAAAAAAATCTCTACTATTTCATGTTGTCTTTTCAAGTTCTTTTATTATATATTCAATAAATGCTCAATTCAATATTCACCATCAAATTATTAAGATATCTAAAGAATCTAAATTTATATCATTTTTACCTATTTTTCAAAAGATGCTATCAGTCTTATTTCTTAACCATATATTTATAATTTTCTCAATTTCTGCTGTAGAAATATATCACATATTATATAAATCATTTATCTCAAATAAAACTGTATTATCATTAATTGTTAATTCTCTTGAATACATTAAATTACTAATTGTATACTGTTTAAGCTCATCAAATAAATCTCTTTTCTTTTGTTCAATATATGCCCCTTTATCTTTAAGTTTAACAAAACTAACTTCATTTAAACCTATTCATCCACTATAAACTTTATTTTTTCATTTTGTTAAACTAGTAGAATAACTTGGAATTCAATTTTTTCATATACTTTTAAAATTTCTTATATCATCTTTTTCTCAAATAATAGCATCAACAAAAGTATTATATCAATTTAATGGACCTAATCAAACATCAATTCTTTCGTGTTTTCACATAAGTACTGAAGAAACTTTATATGAAACTTCCTTTCATTTTAATGAAAAACTTAATTCGTTAGGTAACGGGGTCTGAATAGAATTTCTAATTGCAAAATTATAGATAATTCATTTTATTCTTTCCTTAACTCTTCAAGGAAATCAAAAGAAATCATCTATTTTACATCATATTCTTTCGATAGGATTTACATATGTTTCCATCATTTCTTCTCTTTCCAAAATTTGTCTTTGATGTGGTAACATTGGTCAATTATTCATTTAACTATTTTAGAAACTAAATTCTACTAACTCACTTTCTTTTTGTCATCTTTTTTTGATTTCATATCATCATTTTTCTAAAGTTTTTGGAGAAATGATTACTATATTTGGTACTCAAATAAGCTCTGCATCAGATATCTTTTGACCAAATCATACATTTCTATCATCTATGATTATATCATTTGAATTAGTATTTAGTATATTAGAGATTTTATTTATCTTGTCAATATTTTCATCTCACATAATAATTACATAATGTGTAAATGGAGAAAGATTTTCTGGCCATGCTATTCATGCTTCATCCAAGAAGTATTCAGCGACAACTCACATAAGTCTAGAAACTCCTATACCATAACATCACATAAGTGGTGTTTTTGATTTATTATTTTGATCTAAATATGTTAATCAAAAAGCACTAGAAAATTTTGTTTCAAGTGGAAATATATTTCCTACTTCTGAAGCTTTAAATACTTCGTAAACTGCTCCTGTCTCTGGATTTTTATCACCAACTTTAGCCTCTTTAAAATCATAAAATCTATCAGGAAATGGTAAATCTCTTCCGAAGTTTACATTTATACTATGAAATCATGTTTTATTCGTTCCTGTCTCAAAATTTGTAAGTCACTCTACTGAATCATCTATATAAAGTTCAATTCATTCTGGTAAATTATATATTCAAGCATAACCTATTTCTGATCAAGTCTTTTCTTTCACCATTTCTTCACTTGCTAACCTAATTGATTTAGCTCATAGCATTTTTTGAAGTTTCAATGTATTTATTTCATAATCTCATCTAACTGAAGCAACTACAAATCTACCATCTACTTCAAACATCATAGTTTTTGTAGATTTATCTGCTGGAACTCATAGAGTTTTTGCCAAAGCTTCAACTCATATAACTCAGTGAGCTTCGATATCTTGTCTTTCAAGTATCACATTTTCTGTAATATTTGCTTTTGCTACTTTACTTGGTGCAACTTCTTTATTGTATGCTATTTTTGAAACAGGATCATAAAATATAACATCCTCTCAAATAGGTAGCCTAACTTGAAATTCATGAGAATATTTATCTGTAAAGGTTCATCAATCAGCAAGAGCAATAAAAGTATCCTTTGCAAGTCACAACCTAGAAAAAACATTTAAATAAACTTGTTTCATTCATTCGTAATAATTTATAAATTCTTCATCACTATAATGGAAACTATAGGCATCTTTCATCACAAATTCTCTTCATCTTAAAAGTCATGATTTCGCTCTTTTTTCATTTCTAAATTTATTTTGGATTTGATAAACACAAACTGGTAAATCCTTGTAAGATTTGATAAATTCTTGCAAAAGTGGTGTAACAATTTCCTCATGAGTTGAGTTTAATCAATATTCTTTGTTGTTTGCTGCAGGTACATGAAACATTACATCAATTGAATCCCATCTACCTGTTGTATCCCAAAGTTCACGAGGAGAAAGTGCTGGCATAAGAGTTTCAAAGCAAGAGTAATTATCCATTTCTTCTCTAACTATATTTTTTATTTTTTCCAGAACTCTAAGTCATAGAGTTGTATAAGTATATACTCAAGCCATTGTTTGTCTGATAAATCAAGCTTGAAGTAGTATACTTGTAGAACTGTTATCACTTACTTTTGGTGCTGTTTTTTGTGTCTTAAAAGGAAATTTACTTAGGTAAATCATAAATTTTTTTTAGTTACTAAAATTATAAAATGTATTTTATATATAATTATAGCGAAAGCAAGATATAAATATGAAAATCAAAAAAAGCTAGTATTTTAACTAGCTTTTTTTGTTGAAATTATTGAAGTGACATAAATTATGCAAAAATATTTTTCATAAATTGATTTGAAAACATATATATCTAACTAAAGTATACACCTTTATTTATTTTTTGCAAAAGATAATTTTATTTATTAAAAAATTCTTCTTTCTTTTTAATCCAATCTTCACTTTGTCTAACTAGTTTTTTCTCATCTATTTTATGAGATAATAACTGTTTTAAAGCCTCCTCAGTGAATATAGTATTTTGACTTCATTTAAATAATATTATGTATTCATTAGTTTGATCAACTATAAATTCTTTTAAAGAAAATCAAGCATCTTTAGAAGTTATGAAACTTTTTAAGTTCTCTATTTTTCAATTTAACTCTGGTATCAAATAATTTTTAGTCTCATTTCACACTGTATAAACAAAATCTGCATTTAATAAATAACTTGCAATTTCTTTATGAGAAGCTTCTGATAACTCTCCAAGCTCTCTCATATCTCATATAACAAATCATATTTTATAATTTGGAAATGCAAAGTCTCTTAAAGAAAAAGTATTTAAAATCATTTTTTTCATACTTTCTGGACTTGCATTGTAAGTTGAATCAACTAAGATACTATGATTTATTCAAGAAAAAAGTGAAAATCTTCATGGTTGCAGTTGTAAGTCGATAAAATTTATTTCATCATTTCATAATTTTTTCAATTTATCATTTCTCCAATTTATCATTTCTTCATATATATCAACTCCCAATGAAATATAATTCAAATTTTCTTCTCAAAAAAGATTTGTTTTTATTTGCTTAGAGTTATATGTAAAAGTTGAAAATATACCTTTTTCTTCTCTATCTATTTTTAAATCCTGTATTTCTATATCTCATCAAAATATATATTTTACAGGAACTTGTATATTTGAAGCATTTTTTTTGCAGTATTCATCATTAAAGTTAAGATAAACTTGTTTTTTTGCAGAATAAATAAGTTTAAATTTCTCATCTCATACAGCTTCAACATTATTTTCAAAATTTTCTGAATGTACTTTATCAAGTTTAGTAAAAATTGCTATATCAGGCTTTGCAATAGTTAAAAGAAAATCCATATCTCCAGGATGATCTATACCGTATTCAAGAACTATTGTTTTATACTTTGGATTTGAAAAAAATGATTTTAGTATCACAGATAAAGTTGCATTAAATAATCAAAAAATACTTGATGTATACTTTTCTATTTGAAAAACAGATAAAACAAGTCATATTTCCGAATTGAAGTTTTTTGGTGAAGTATAAATTGTATTTAAATCATCTTGATTTAAACTTTTTATAACTTGTGTAATTATCATTCTACAACTTGTTTTCCCTACACTTCAAGTTATTCCTATTATAAAAGGATTTGTTTTTTTTAGATAATTTCTAGCAAGGAATGCTAATATTTTGTATAATTTTTTTAATAATTTTTGTTTCATGTTTTATAACTTACCATAATAAAATTCACTTCAAATATGTTTTAAAAACACTTCAACATCTTCCATTTGTAAAACTATAGTATTATCATTTTGAAGTGGATGAAATCAAATTAAAACTCATCTCAAATCTTTATCAAAAACTACTTTTATGTCTTTTTCTTCGTTGTTTATAAGTGCAAATGGACTTACAGATCCAGGTTTCAATCCTATCTTTTGCATCATCAAATCCTCTTCAAAAAAACTCATTTTTGAGTCATCAAATATTTCTCTTACTTTATTTGTTTCAAGTTTCTTTTCTTCTCACAAAACAACCATATAAAAATTAGTTCACTTTTTGTTTCTTATAAGCAAACTTTTAACTCTTTTTCCAGGAATATCAATTCATTTGCAATCATTACAAGAATGAACTGGTTCGTGTTCATAGTTTGTGTAGTCTATGTTGAGTTCGTCGAGTATGTTGAATATTTTTTGTTTCATATAAATTATAAATAATTTTTCAAAACTTCTTTTTTCTTTTCTGGAATTTGTTTTAAATCACTTTCTAAAATCTCTATTTCACTTTCTATTTTTTCAATTTGCGAAACTATTTGTTTTTGAGTTTCAAGAGAAGGAAGAGGGATTTTTATTTTTGCCAAATCTTCTCAATAAACATGAGGTTGAGCTTGTCACCTTTGTAATGAATAAATTTTATCTTGCTGTATTTCTAAAAATTTAAAAATAAGTTTAGTTGGAATAATATTTTCATCTTTTGAATTTATTGTATTACAATCTGAAGCAAAAATTGGATTTTCAAAATAATTTACAAATCAAGAATTAGCTCAAGAAGCACTTACTGTGATTATATTTCAATTTCTATTTGCTTCATTATGATAATAAGCTGGTTCTTTTCATCAAGCAATAACTGGAATATTTCAAGAAATAGTTTTTGATTTAGTTATTGAAGTTCATTTTTTAATTTCTGTAATTTCTCATAATTCAACAAAATTTGAATTTCATCAAATAATTTTTTCAATTTCACTTTTTAACACTTCAACTTTTTCTTTTTTCTCTTGTTCTTCTTTTTCTAAAATTTCAATTTCAGAAACAATTTTTTCTTGAATATCTTTTGGTGGAACTGGAATTTTTACTTCATTTCTTAAAAACTCACTATTTAAACTTTTTCAAAAAGCATTAAATCATCATTTTTCTAAATCAATAAATTTTGAATTAAATAAATCAAATAAATATTTATTTAAAACTTTTTCTTCATTTTCAAGACAAAGTCAAGCTATTGCTTCATTTGTATAAAGATTTTTTCAAGCTATTGCAGTTTTTCAAATGCTCAATTTAAAACTTAAAAGTGTAGTTCAAGCATTGATAAGTTTTACATTTGATTTTTTAACTCAAGCATCAGTTATATTTTCTTTTGTTTCAGTTATAATATTTCAATTCATTTCAGAAATTGAAACCCAAGTATTTATTCAGTTTTCCCAATATTCATAATTTGATCTATCCGGGGTTCATCAAATTTTTACTTCACAAATTTCTCAAAGTTTTACATTTGGATATTTTCAAATACTAATTTTTTTTTTAATATTTGTTGAAATAGTTTTTTCAAAATCAACTCTGTCAAAAGTAAGTAAATCAACTAATTTTGCTCTAAAAATATACTCACTTAAATTTTGTGAAATTTCTCTTTTAAAATCACCATTAAATCACTCATAAATATAAGTTGAAACTTTTTCAGGATTATCAAGACTTTCAGAATCAAAAAGTTTTGTGCATTCATCAATAAGTTTTCAACCTTGAATTGGATGAATTCACTCACTTCATTTTCTAAAACTGAACTCATAACCCAAAAATTCTTTTTCAGCTTGTTTTTCTCATGATTTTACTAAAACTATATTTTGATTATAAGATAAAACAAAATAAAGCATTTTATCTTTTTCTATTTTTATAATTTCATCAAATAAATCTTGTTTTTTATCTAA
>DYHI01000005.1:21801-44727 GCA_020724225.1 Candidatus Altimarinus sp.
ACTTTAATTTTTTAAAATATTCTTTAAATATTTCATGATTTAATACTTTTTCATTTGGATTTTTTAAAATAAGAGTTTTATAGTCTTCAAAACTAAGTCATTCCCAAACATAATTTACATATTTTGAAAAAATATTTTCTATATTATTGAGAGAAACATCAACAAGATTTTTATATAATTCATCAATTTGTTTTTCTAAGTTATTTGCTAGAAATTTGTTTCTTTTTCTCATAAATAAAACAACTGTATTTGTTCAAGTTGCCATAAAAGTATTTGAGCCAAGAGAGACTATAGAAATAATCTCAAAGTTTTTTAATATAATTTCTCTAGCTTTTGTATAAATTCAAGTATTACTCAAAATTGAGCTTGGTAAAATAATAGAAGCAATTCATCACTCTTTTAAAAGTTGTTTTGTTCTTTCTATAAAAAGAGCTTCTATTTCTGAACTATTATCTGTTAAAGATTCAAATAAATCAAAATCATTTTTTGCATTATCTGATTTTAGGTTTCATTTAAAAGCTGATACTGAATAGGGTGGATTTGATAAAACAAAGTCAAATTGAGCATTTTCTTGCTTATCTTCTGGATTAAATTTTTTAAGTTTTTCTTTATATGATTTTGAGTGTTCAAAACTATCAAGTCCGTCTCCATGAATTACACTCGCGATACCATCACCATGAAGATAACAACCAACTTTTGCAGTTTTTACCAGTCTGTAATCTTTTTCTATTCAATACATATAATCAAAAGCCCAGTCAAAAGCTGTTGCCTTCCATTTATCAAGTTCTTTTTTTACATTTGGCTTAACTTTCGAAGTATCTATATTATTTATTATATTTTGGATTTCCTCCATTGATTCTGTCAAGAAATGTCAACTTCAAGCAGCATAATCAATAGTTGTCGGCAATAAATCACTTGAATCACCTTTCAAAATCTTATTTTCAATAAGTTCTTTAATAGGAATAGATTTACAAATAAATCTTGCAATAGGAACTGGAGTAAAAAATTGTCCAGCTTCTTGTTTTAATCAAGTTGTTAAAAGTAGTTCAAAAAAGTCTCATAAAAATGGTTGTTTTTTTGTATATCTTACTCTATAGTTTTGTAAAAGTTCAACTACTTCTTTTAAAACAATTGCATTATCCTCAAATGTTTCATCATCAAAAACTTCTTTTATAGCAAATTCATTATTTTTTTGAAGTCTAAGTTTTGTGAGTTTATCTAAAATTTTTGTTCTAACATTTTCTTCTAAATATCAAAATTCTTTATTAAATTCTTCATTATTAAAATCTGTGATTTCTTTTGATAGAAATTCCATCATTCATTTTTTATACAAATCTGTTAATCTTGTTTGAAAGCTTATGTGATTATCAACTCATTCTTTCCATTGAAACTCTAGTTCTTCGTCTTGCATTTTTGTTCATTCATCATGAATTTTACACAAAAAAAGTGTAAATATTTTATTAAATGCATTTCATTTGTCTGAAACTGTATTGTGTCTTAAAATTTCTAAAAATCTATTAAATATAAATGAAGCATCTGTTTCTTTTATATCTTTTAAATCATTTAAAGTTAAAGCCTTTGATTCAAAATCATAAGATTTTACCCAATCTTCAAAAATACCATTTTGTTTTGTAAACTTATTCCAACGATCGTATAAATCTTCTACATTTGAAGTTTCTCTATAACTTTCTTCTATTTTTACTATTTCATTTTTATATTCAACTGATTTTCAGTTAAAACTTGAACTATATAAAATTAAAAATTCACTATCTCTATCTTGTTGAAAATATGTAAAAAGTTGTCATCCATCTTTTTGCATTTTTTTAAATTCTTTTTCAAACTCACTTCACCAAGTTTTACACTCAATCATTAAAAAAGCTTTATCTTCTTTTTTTACTAAAATATCAAGTCTTCCACTTGTTCATCTTCAAGTTGGATAGACCTTTTCAAGTAAAATATCTTCTGATTTATATCATTTTTCAAGTAATCTATCAACACATTCAAAAACAACCCAATCTTCAGGTTTTGTGATTTTTTGAGAATCTTTATCATATATTTTAATTTTTCAACCAAAATAAATAATTTGATTTTCTATATCAATTTCAATAATTGAATTATCATGATATTTTTTAAAATAAACTCAAACTGAATTATCTTTTAAAACAAATCAAAGATGAGATAAAAATTCTTTTTTCATATTTTTTCTTAATTATATTTTATACACACAGTATATACTTATTATTTAAAAGTAAAGTTTTTTATTATTTACATATATTAATTATTTTTCATAATTTATGTATCAAAGATCCAGCAAACAAATTTAGGATAACAACATATTTAATGGATTGCTTCACTATCGTTTTTAATGACAATGCAGAACAATACAAAGTAGATTCCTGCCTTCGCAGGAATGACAAAAACAATTTAATCCTTCTTTCTAAACCCTATCGCCTCAAGTATATGTGGAGTTTTTATATTTTCTGATTGTTCTAGATCCGCTATAGTACGAGCTAGTTTCAATATACGGTAATAACTCCTTGCAGATAAATCTAGACTATTAACTGCTTGTTTCAAAATCATTTCTCACTCTGATTCTAATTTACAATAAATCTCAACCTCTTTACTTCACATTTCAGAGTTAAAAGTATATCCTGTTCATGCAAATCTTTTTAACTGCATAATTCTAGCTTTTTCTACTTTTTCTTTTATATCATTTGAAGTTTCTCACTTTACCACATTTCCTCAAAATTTCTCTGTTTCTACTTTTGGCACTTCTATAAATATATCAATTCTATCCATGAGTGGTCATGATAATCTTGCTCTATACTTTATTATGTCATTTTGACTACAAATACACTCTTTTTTTGGATCAGTTAGAAATCAGCATGGACAAGGATTCATAGCTCCAACAAACATAAATTTTGCAGGATAAGTATATGTAGAATTTACTCTATTTACTGTAATACTACCGTCTTCTAGCGGTTGTCTAAGTACTTCCAAAACTGTTTTTTGAAATTCTAAAACCTCATCAAAAAACAAAACTCACTTATGTGCTAAACTTATCTCTCAAGGTTTTGCATTTCTACCTCAACCTATTATACTTATAGAACTTGCAGTGTGATGTACTGTTCTAAAAGGTCTATCAACTATTATAGGATTATCAACTGACAAAAGTCATGATATACTATAAATCTTTGATATTTCTATTGATTCATCCAAACTCAAATCTGGTAAAATAGTTTTTAGAGTTTTAGCTAGCATTGTTTTTCAGCTTCATGGAGGTCAATTCATAATGATATTGTGTCATCATGCTGCAGCTATCATCAAAGCCCTTTTTGCATGTTCTTGACCTATGATATGAGAAAAATCATATTTTTCCTCTTTGTTTTTTTTAAGTGTTTTTATGTCTATTTTTTCTGCTACACTATACTCTTTTCTTCAATTTAATATATCTATCAAATCAATTAAACTTTCAATTCATACAACTTCAATTCCGTCAACAATTGATGCCTCAGAAACATTTTCTTTTGGTATAAATATTCTTTTAAATCAGTTCTCTTTTGCTCAAATAGTAGCTGGTAATACTCCAGAAACTTTTCTTAGTTTTCCATCAAGTGATAACTCACCTATAAATATACTTCTTTCAAGCAATTTTTTATCTTGAATCACATCATCACTATAAAGGATACCTATAGCAATTGGTAAATCAAAGCTTGGTCATGCCTTTTTTATATCAGCTGGAGCTAAATTTACTGTGATTCTAGTTGTAGGAAGTTTGGCAAAACTTGATTTCAAAGCACTTCTGATTCTTTCCTTACTTTCTTGTACTGCTTGATCTGCAAGTCCAACAATAGTAAAACTTGACAATCCGTTATTTATATCCACTTCAACTTCTATGATATTTGACGACAATCAATTTACAGCTATAGAGTGGATAAGAGAAATCATAATTGAAATGTTAAATTTTAAATTAAAAATGTTAAATTTTCGTTATTTCATCAAAAATTATTTTAGACCATGTTTCTACATCATAATCTCATGAATTAACCATATCTTTAATCTTCAAAACTTCTATGAATTCTCAGTTCGCAAGTTCTCAGTCATTTAGCGATACAATTGAATTTTTTACATAAACCTTATAAAATACTCCAAAATGGACTTTTCAAACTTCATTAGAATCATCATTTATAAATCATCATAGTTCAACTGATACGATATCTTCTTCTTTCAAGTTTAATTCTTCTTCTATTTCTCTTTTAAGTGAGTAAGTTAATATATTGTCTGAACAATTTTCATCACAGGGTTCTATATGTCATCATATTCCAAAAGAAATCTTATCATGAAGTCTTGTTTCTCATGCTTTTGAATTACTTCATCACCTTTTATAAACAAATACTTTATCTGTTCATTGTTCTATAATTACAGCATATGGAATAGGTTGTTTAAAATCAAAATTTACTTCTGCTTCTCACCTAACCATAAATTCATAGTGTTTTAAAATAATATCTTCATATCAAAATTCACTTGAAAATCAATTAAATCTATCAAAATTAGCAAAAAGAATATCATTTTTTACCACAAGTATATTTCTAAGCATCTTATTCATAAACTTTCTTAATTACTAAATAATATTTTTTCTCATAACTCTTTAGTTATAGGAAATTCAATTCTATCTTTTATAATTTCATAAACTCATTTAAGAGTTTCATATCATTCTGCTGTCTTTTTTTCAGCTGCAAGAATTTCAACTACTTCGCTGGTTTTCTTTCATTCTCAGATAAGTCTTCAAAAATACCTGTTTCTAGAATTTCAAAAACAAGTAGCTATCAAGTCTCACCCTATTGCAAAACTTTCAAATCTTATCTCAATATCTCATCATAAAATAGAAAAAAGTTTTTTAAATTCTTCATAATATTCAACAAAAAAATACCCCAAACTTGACGATCAAAGTCAAAGTCATTCATGATACCCAGAAAAAATAGCAAATATATTTTTTAAAGCTCATGCAAGTTCTACATTTTTTACATTTCAAACAGATATACTTACTTTAAAATTTGTAGTTTCAAAAAAACTTTTCAGAATATTTCCCAAAGTTTCACTCTCAACTCATATACTTGCTCAAATAATATTTCATTTTACCACATCTTCGGCTATCATTCATCAAGATAA
Source organism: Candidatus Altimarinus sp. (assembly GCA_020724225.1). Classification (GTDB taxonomy): domain Bacteria; phylum Patescibacteriota; class Gracilibacteria; order BD1-5; family UBA6164; genus Altimarinus. The sequence continues at coordinate 26,971 of DYHI01000005.1, forward strand.
AACAGAGTAATTATACGAAACTCATGCCAATATATTCTTTAAATCATCTCAAATTGTATTTAAAGTTTTATTATTGATTCATTTTGATAGATTCAAAATTGTAACTCAAGGTTTTAGATATGATTTAACTCATTCAAAGAATGGTAATACAAACTGACAAGGAAGAGCTAATACAAGTAAATCAACACTAGGCAATAAATCTTCGATTTTATCTAACAGTTCAACATTTTCTGGAAGTTTTACTCATTCAAAAAAATATGGATGTTTCTTGAAATTTTTTAAATAATTTATTACAAAATCATTTTTTTCATAGGCATAAATTGTATCTTCTTTATTTTTTTCTGATAAATGCTTTGTTATCGCAAATCAAAAAGCTCAAACTCAAATTATTAGTGTTTTCAATACTTATTATGTTAAATAATAATATACTATAGTAAAATTTGTTTTTAGAATTTTTGAAATAAATGAGAATTTTTCCCTTTTCCAAAATTTTGGCTCTGCCAAAATCAGGAAACTGTTTTTGAATTTATTGAAAAATTTCTAAAAACTATAATTATTTAGTATATAAAAATATTACAAATAAATAATCAAATTGCAAATTGAAAAATAAAAAATAAAATAAATTAGTAACTAGTTTTTAGTAGCTAGTAATTAGCAACTAATATATTGATATGAGAAATAAATCAACCACTCCAAAAATTAAACACTATTTTGCTTTTTCATTCGTAGAACTTATAGTTTGAATAACTATTTCAATGATGTTGATGTTATCTGTATCTATTTTTGTTCAAAATGGAATTAAAAATTTAACTACCCAAAAATCAACTCTCGATAATGATGTAAAAATAAAAGATTTCATAAAAAGCATTTATGAAACAACTAATTCATATGATAATTCATTTCAAAATCAAAACTTAACTTCTGGAGCTTTATTTAAGATCAACAAGACTTTTGATAAATGATGATGGACTTATTTATGAGTTAATTCATTAAATGAATTTTATTGTGAATCATGAAGTGAAAATCCTATCACAAACCATATAATTTTAAAAAGTTTTATCCCTTTTGAATGACAAGGTGGTGATATTTTTTCATGATATAACTTTGAATCATGATCAATAAATACAAGTTTATTTTCTTGAACTATAAATAATAATCAAATACAGTCTATCATATGACCAACAGATATTGCAATAAACTGAGGAACATGATATGTATCAGATACTTTATGACATAGCATTTATGAATTTGATATATCAACTATATCATGATTTAAAAAAATAGCTTGAAGCGAAGTTTTTTGAGATGAATTTTTTGATTGAAACAACTGAACATGATTTTTTTTAAATTCACCTACTTGATTATCATTCTCTAATCCTTATTTATTTATAAGTGATACTTTAAATGACAGGATTTTGTATCTAAATACTACAAATAACAAAATATATAAATTACTTGGAAGAGAGGAATGATTAAAAGAACCTACTTGAATTTATTATAATGATAGTGAAAAAACACTATATATAGCAAATAGTTGAAAAAAAGAGATTTTATCATATTCTTCAAGTTGAAGTTTTGTAAATTCTTCTACACTAAATTTTACCCCAACAAATGATATAAACAATGTAAATAAATTGGAATTTAGTTTTTTTTATGCATCTTGAACAACTAATCCAGCATTAACAAGTCCTACAGGTACATGAAATATAATTTTTAATCCAAATATACAAAATATAGATTTTTTAACTTGAACAACAAATAAATTAACATATTATCTTAGTAATTATTCAAATTTAATAAATAATGATTATCCTTGTACTTCAAATTGATTTTTTTTATCATGAAGTATTGATACTCCTTATAAAATTGATTGATGTAACTGATCTACTTGAAGTTTATATTCATGAAATTTATATAAAACATTTACATGATGAACAAATTATCAAATTACAATAAATAATATTTCGTGAACAAATTTCAATAATACTTGAGCATATTACATAAAACTAAATCTTCTTAGCTGATCAACAATACAAAAAAGTTATTACTTTCCATATTTTTCTAAGTGAGATAATAATATTTTTACAAAAGATGATAATATACTTAAAACCATTACTTGATCTTTATGATATCCAACTTGAATTTATCCAAATTGAAATAATTTAGCTTTTAATGACTTCATAAAAAGAGAAAGAATTGAAATAACAAAAACTTGAACTTTAGTTTGAACTCCATTAAGCTTAAATTCTGTTAACTTTGAAAATATTCCAAGAAATAAATATACAGATATCTCTCTATATACTCCGATAAAAAATTATGAAATTTCTACAGATAACAATTTACTTAGTATTTTTATAAATTATTACAAAAACTATAGTTGTTACTGAGACGAAAGTATAAATCAAACTAAAGAGTTTATTTTGAAGAAGAATTTGAGATAAACTCCAAAATCTCTTTCTTAAAATTTTCACTACTAAACTTCAATGCATTTTTTCTTATAACTTCTGAATCGAAAGTCATAGTTTCAAACGAATCTATGGCTTTTTGTAATCCACTTGCAGTTTGTTCATCAAAAAATATTCAAGAAACTCAGTCAACTACAGTTTCAAGTGCTCATCATTTATTATAAGCAATTACAGGAGTTCCTGATACCTGTGCTTCCAGTGGAACTATTCAAAAATCTTCTTCCACTGGAAATAAAAAAGCTCTAGCCTTTGAATATAACTCAATTGTTTCTTCTCTAGTTATATTTATTTTCCAAATAATATTTTCTTTTGATTTTGCTTTTAGAGTCCTAAAAAGTTTATTATCAGTATTTGTAACCAAAATCAGAGGCTTTCAGTTTGCATTAAAAGTATCTACTATCAACTCAAACTTTTTATATGGTATACATCTACCTACATACAAGTAAAATTCTTCTTTTTTTTCGTTAAATTTAAATTCATTTAAATTAATTCATGGATAAATTACTTTTGAATCAGTATTGTAATACTTTTTTATTCTTGATGCAGTATTTTTACTATTTGCAATAAAGAAATCTACCCTTTTTGAAGCTACAAAATCCCATTGCCTAAGTTTATGAATAACTTTTGGCATAAGCCATTTTGCAAGTGGGTTTAATATTCAAAACTCCATCATATTTAGATACTCATGATAGTGGCTCCAAAAATAACGAGTTGAAGTATGACAATAACAAAAATGTATTGTATCAGGCTTAGTAATAACTCATTTACTTTCAGCTGATGAACTTGAAATAACTATATCGTATGATGATAAATCAAAACTTTCAAAAGCAAGAGGTCTTAACATCAAAGCCAATTTATGTGATTTATTTAAGAAAGGGATTTTTTGAATAAAGCTAGTTGTTATTTTTCTTCATTTAAAAATCGGATTTTCTCCTCCAAAAAAAACTGAAGTATAAATATCTGCCTCAGGAAATATCTCTAAAAAATCTGCTAAAACCATTTCAGCTCATCCAAAGTCCTTTATCCAATCACAAACTATAGCAACTTTCACTTTTTATATATTATAAATAAAAAACTATCATTAATTAGATAGCTTGCCAATCACTTTTATTTTTAAATATTGCAATTATATAAATCATATTCTCTTTTTCAACTACTTCATATATTATTCTAAATCAATATTTTCATTCAATTATTTCTCTTAATCAATCATCTCTTGATTTTCATAAATTTGGGAAGTAAGTCAAGTTAGATATGGTATATAATATCTTCATTATTACAAATTCTGAATAATTTCAAATATATATTTTTAAGAAATTTATGTTATTTAATGCGTTATCTGTAATTACAATGTTATACATAACTATTATTTGTTTTATCATTATAAAACCTCTCTATAACTTTTTCAAATGGAATAACTTTTCATTCATTCTTATCTTTTAAACCTTTATTAATACTATCTATTTCTTCATAAGTATATCAATCATTTTTGAAATTTGAAATTGCCTTCTTTGATAACATAAATATTTATTATTTGTTAATAAATTAATTATATTTTTTTTCCAAAAAAATCAAAATAAAAACTATTTCGTGCACATGAAATAGTTTTTCCAAAGGTTAAGGCTTTTAACCATTGATTATTAAAAACAAAATTAAAAGTCCATATCATTAACAAGTCTTCTGAAATATTTTCACATTTCCACAACTTTTTCATCTAAATTTAATCATCTAAAAGTTTCTCTTGTTTCTAATGAATTAAGTCATTCTAAAGATTTTCTTGGAAATATTGTCATAAACTTGTTTTTAGGAATTAATTTATATAATTATTGTATCATAATTTTTTAACTTTTTCCAAAAAAATATGCTAGACATTTTATGAATTTATTTAGATAATCTGAAATACCCCGATTTTTTGGCTTCTTTAAAGAAATTAGAAAAAAAATCTATTATTTTTACTCCAAATCCTGAGATAATATTAAAAACTCTTAATGATAGTGAATTTAAAGAGATTTTAAATAAAGCAGATTATCTAGTTCCTGATGGAATAGGTATTTATCTAGCATATCAGATTATTGATTTAAAGTATAAGATGCAAAATATAAAGAAATTAAACCCTGTCATTGCGAGTGAAACGAAGCAACCCATAAATAATGATATAGATTACCACGTTGCAAAAGCTCCTTGTAATGACAAAAAGGAAAATACCTTAGTTTTTATTTTTTATTTTTTAGTTATTATTTTCTTACTTCCATATTTTATCTTCAATATAATTTTTAGAAAAAAATACCTTTACAATAAGTACTGAGATAAAATCTGTTGAAGTGATTTAACTCGTGATTTACTTGAATTTGCAAATGATAAAAATATAAAAATTACAATTATTGATTTATATAATCCTACCGATACAAAAAAAGTTGAAAGTCAACAAATATTTAGTGAAAAGTTAAAAGAAGTATATAAAACCCTAGACTTCAATTACTTTATTTATGATGAGATTAAAAAAGAAGAAACAATAGAAAACATAAAAAATAGTAATTCCAAAATACTTTTTTCAACACTTTGAATGAAAAAACAAGAAAAATCAATAATAGAAATCATGGAAAAATGTGAAAATATGAAAATATGAGTATGAATTTGATCTAGTTTTGATTATATAATATGATTTCAAAAAAGAGCTCCAAAAATATGGAGAACTATTTGATTGGAATGGCTATATAGACTAATAACATGACCTCAAAAAATAAACAGATTAAAAAGACTTTATAATGCTATTTTTGTTTTTATATATAAAGTAATAATTAACTAATATTTTAGTCAAGAGATTTTTTATATTATTATTTCATTTTTTATGTACTTTTATATATAATTACATTCGTAATTTTTATAATTATTAATCTAAAAATTTATGAAACAATTGAATAAAAAGGCCTTTACTCTTATAGAGTTACTAGTAGTTATTACAATCATAGGTATCCTTGCTACATGAGCTACTGCAGTTTATACTAGCCAAATACAAAAAGGTAGAGATGCAACTAGAATATCTTCACTTGAAGCTTTAAGAGGATGAGCAGAACAATACTATCAAGATAGTACTCAATATCCTGATAAATGAGCAAGTTTTTCTGGAATTACAATTTATGTTCCTAAATTACCATTAGATCCAAAATCATGAGATTGAACTGCAAATACTTCATTTGATTATACATATAATGTATGAGCTGACTCAAATTGAATATCAAACCAATTGTATGAATTCTCTTCTTGACTTGAAAATACATGAAATGTTACATCAAAAGCAACTAAGGACTGATGAGATGATAACTTTAGACTTGAAGTTTGAATTATATTAGATGCTCCTTTAGCAATTAGTACAAATGTAGTATGAAAACAAGCTCTTACTACATGGATAAATTGAAACCCAACTGCTAATACATGTGTTGCTGCATGATGAACTTCTGTTGCTCGATGAACTGCATGTGCTGCATGAAACTGAACAGTAATGATTATTAGATAATTATACTTCAAATAAAAAAATATTTCTGTATCACAGAAATATTTTTTTATTTAATCTTTTTTAAGACTTCATCAGTTTTTTTACTATAACTAAAAGCTATAAACGGTATATCATAAACTTGTGAAAGTATCATTGAGTGAAGTCTCATAGACAGACATAGGTCTATCTTTTTTTGTTTATATATATCATATACTTCTTCTATAGTTTCAACTATGTTTACTTTTTCTTCAAGTGGAGTTCATAAAACTATTTTTTTATAAAACTCTAAATCGTTTGATTTTATATCAGTAGTATGAATACTATGTGGTAAAAAATAAATTTTTGCATTTCTTATAAGTAAAAAGTTAATTATCTCTCTTATAATAAGTATTTCTATTTTTTCATTATGACTTTTTCAGATATACCCTGCTCTAAAAGTAATTCCTACTTTTTTATTGTGAAAATTTACACTTTCTAAATCCTTTATATTAAAATTACTTGAATCAATCTTTTTTAAAAGTAAATTCTTTAATTCCTGTTTCTGATAAGCTTTTCAATTAACTATTTCTAGCTTTGATATATTATCATAAAAAACTGGATCATCAATTATTTCAGACAAAATTCATTGTTTTTTTAGTAAATCAAAAGAATAACTATCTCTTACAAAAACATCTTTTACTCACTTAAATATTTTCTTCAATTTTGGTAAATTTTCAGTATAAGTTATATTTATTCCCACTGCGTAAAAAATAACTTTTTTTCAAAAGAATCTAAATACATTATTTCTAAATTTAAATTGATCTAGCGGATTTTTATTTGATTGTACTTCATTATCAAATATTATTCACCCTCATCAAACTATTATCAAATCACTCCAAACAACAGTTTTTATGAACGATAAAAAATTGCAAATATTTCTAAAAAAATTTCTTTTATCTCTTATTCAAAATGGAAAATATTCTATATATTTTATATTATCCTGTTTGAAAAATGGATTTTTGTAATCATAAGAAAAAACTCTGAAATTAACTCAACTTTTTTCTCAATACATTTGTTCCAAAATTTTTATTTCATTTTTTAGTATAAGTTCATCTCAAAGATTTTGGCATCAAATAGATGCAAAAATGGAAATATTCATAAATTTTGTAAATAGTGAATAATTAATAGTTAACAGTTTATAAAAATATTAAAAAAAGTAAATTTTTAAATTATAAAATAAATTTTACTTTTTTGTTTTTTTACTTATAATCCCCATTGTCCTAAAAAAGGAAGGATTAATAATCCGATACTACCTTTATATTTTAAAAACATACTTATGAAAAGAGGTAAAAAATATGTAAAAGCTGCAGAGCTTGTAAACAAAGATATAGCATACAACCTAACAGATGCTATAGAATTACTAGAAAAAACAAATACTGTTACTTTTGATCCTACTGTTGAAGTTCACTTCAACTTAGCATTAGATCCAAAATACCAAGATCAAATGATTAGAAGTACTATAACTCTTCCTCATGGAACAGGTAAAGTACCAAAAATCTGTGTATTTAGTGATAAAGCAAATGGTGATGAATTAAAAAAATTATGAGCTGAAGTTGTTTGATGAGAAGATCTTATAGAGGAATTGGCTACTGGTAAAGTATTACCAAACTTTGATGTTTGTATAGCTACTCCTTCAATGATGAGACACTTAGGTAAAGTAGCTAGAATACTTGGTCCAAAAGGTCTTATGCCAAATCCAAAAACTGGAACTGTATGAGATGATTTAGTATCAATAGTAAAAGAAATAGCTGCCTGAAAATTTGAATTTAAGACTGATAAACAAGGTAATGTTCACTCTATATTTGGTAAATTATCTTTTGGTAATGCAAAATTAAAAGACAATCTAAATAAATTTCTAGATACTATTATGGAAGTAAAACCAAGTGGTGCTAAATGAAAATATATAAACAGCATATATATATGTAATTGTATGGGGCCTGGTATAAAAATAGATATAACTCAAAGATAAAAAAATAATCCCGCTAAAGCGGGATTATTTTTTTATTATCTTATCCAAAGTATGTATCTTAAGTAAACTATTAAATCACTTTTGTAATCATCAAAGTAAATCAATAGTTAAACAAGTTTCAGAATTTGTACACTTAATCCCCTTTGTACAATCTCTAATTCAAAGTTCCTCTCATACAGCTAAAAGCACATCATATACAGATATTTCTTTCAGATCTTTTGCTAATTTAACTCATCAATCCCTTCATCTAATTGTTGCCAAAATTCAAGCTTTTTCTAATTCTGAGATTATCCTTCTCAAAAAAGATTCACTTATATCCTGTGTAAGTGATATATTTTTTATTTTGATTATTTTTGAATTATTATTTGCAATATATAGAACTGCCTTTAAAGCATAGCTTCAAGAGTTTGAAAGTTTTATCATGTAAGAGATTAGAGGTTAAAGATTAGAGTTTAGATATTAGAGAGTTTAACATTTTTCTAATTTCAATAATATCTGATTGTAAATTATTTAATTCATCCTTAGAAATAAATAATTGCCTTTCTGAAATTATAAGTTGTGTTTCAAGTTCAGCAATAGATCATTTAGAAATTAATAAGAATCTTCTAAACTCATTTTGTGAATCTCTATCATTTCATTCTGCAATATTTGAAGAAATTGATATTGATGATCTTTTTATTTGTGAAGTAATTCAATATACTTCTTCTTTTGGGAATTTTGAAACAACTGAATAAACCTTATCATTTAACTCAATTGCTTTTTGCCATACACCTAATTTTTTAAAATCAAATCACATATTTTTAAATTATTTAATATTCTCTCTAAACTATAATCTAAAATCTCTAATCTATTATATCATCAAAAGTATCTTTTTTCGCATCTTGCAAATACTTATGAATTGCATTTCTAGTTGTCAAAAGCCCTAAAACTGAGGCTTGTTTTCTCCTATCTGAAATAGGCATTCATATTAGTTCTTCTATATAATTATAGTCAAAATTTAATATTTCATTTATATTTAATCAAATTATACTTTCTCAAAAAACAGAAGCACATGCTGTTGTAATAATTGCTGTATCTCAAGTAAATGACCAATCAATTACCTTATTATCTTCAATTTGCATATAAACTTTTAAATCATCTCAACAAGTTCTGTTTTCTTCCCAAAACTCCACATTATAATTCTCTATTACGAGTTTATTCGGAGGATTTTTACTGTAAAATGTAATTATTTCGTTATACATATATTTGACATTTTCAATTATTAATTATAATTATTTTGCTTTTCCTCAATTTTTTTGAAAATTGCATGGAATAAAGGAGAAAGAAATGCTTAGAGTTATATTTATTGCTTTTGTTGTTGATCTTTTTACAAGGATTGTTTTTTATCCTTTAAACGAAAATCAAGAATCAGTACTAACTGGACTAATAATAGCAATATTTATTTATGAGTTTTTCATAAACCCTCCTAAAAACAAAACCTAAGCCCTATTTTGGGCTTTTTTATTTTAATTCATCTATTACCTTCTCCAACACTTCAAAAAATCTATCAACATCACTTTTATCATTATAGATATACAAACTCATTCTGCAAGTATGAGTACAACTTTCACTTTCCAAAAATGGCTCTGCACAATGTTGTCCTGCTCTTATACATATATCATTTTCTGCTAAGTAATCAGCTATATCCAAACTATGAATACCAGGTACTATGAAACTAAAAACTCAAACTCTACTTGGAATCTTTGAAACACTAGAAACCTCTTCACTTAAAAACCCCCTAGCCCCCTTTACAAAAGGGGGAACATTGCTTTCAAGACTTCAAAGTATTTTTACTTCATATTTTTTCATAATTTCTTTCCATTTTCAAACTGTATATTCTACAAGTTCTTTTTCAATCTCTTCTATTTTTTCATATCATCAAATTTGTTCTATATATTCCAAAGCTTTAAGTAGTGAGACTGCTCAAGTTATGTTTGGAGTCCCTGGCTCAAATTTATCTGGCAAAGAATTATTTTCCTTGTATTCAAGTTTTTTTACCCAAGCAATTGCTCAACCTCATGAAAAAACTGGCTTCTTAATTGCAAGCAATTCTTTTCTAGCCCACCAAACTCCAAGTCAACTATCAGCCATTATTTTGTGTGCAGTAAAAAACATCATATCACAATTAAGTTTTTTTACATCAACTTTAAAATGTGGGAAACTTTGACTAGCATCAACTATAAATATTATATCATTACTATAATTTTTTATAATATTTCAAGTCTCCTCCAAATCAAAAATTTGACCAGTTACATTTGAAACTTGTGTAATTGACACAACTTTTACTTTATCATCAAGTTTACTTTTTAGATCTTCTAAGTCCAAATTAAAATCTTTATCTACATTTATATATTCTATATCTATTCAAATTTCATCCCTCAAAATCAACCAAGGAACTATATTACTATGATGTTCAACTATTGAAACCAAAACTTTATCTCACTTTTTCAATATTTCAGATTTTCTCAAACTTCATGCTATAAAATTAAGAGCATAATTTGCATTGTAAGTATAAATTATTTCTCTCCAAGTTGAAGCCCCTATAAATTCTGCTACTTTTTTCTTACTTTTCTCATACAGATTTTCAGATCTTTCAGATAGACTATATGCTCATCTATGTATATTACTATAATCATTTTCTAGATAATCTTTTATTCAATCTATTACATATGTAGGCTTTTGACTTGATGCAGTACTATCTAAGTAAACTAATCATGGATTATTTTTTATTATTGGAAAATCATTTTTTAAATACATTGGAAATATATTAAATATTAAATTGGAAATTATAATTTATGACTCATGTTTAAAACTAGTTTAACTTTCAATCAAATCTAAAATAGATTCCAATATCTCTTCTTCAAAATTACAATCATATGCAAACAAACATCTATAAAGGTCTTTTACTTTTGCCTCAATCATTATTCTAAGAGCATTTTCTTTTCAGATTCATCTACTTCTAAGATAGAAAAGTTTTTCATCACTTATTTTTTCAATATTGCACGAGTGACTTGCTTCAACATCATTACTTTCTACTAAAAGAATTGGTAATCAAGTTACACTTCAAGTATTTCATAAATATATATTTTCCTCTTTTAGATTTCATGTAACTTTTGATAATCCCTGATTTATTTTAATTGTTCAATCAATTTTTATGTTTCAATTTTCTCAAACAAACGAAATTATATGAGCTTTTATCTTTGTTTCATTTGAATTTGATTCTCCATATATTTTTACATCTAATTTATTATCCTTGCTATAAATTAAACTATTGATTATACATGTAGAATTTTTTCAGTTGATTATAACATCTTTTTCATAATCAAATGGATTACTAAAAAATGAAAAATATTCAACTTTTGAATTTTCTCAAATATTTATATTTTTCAACATATTTGAACTATCAAAAATTGCTACAACAAGATTATCTCAAATAAAGATTTCATCTGCCTGAATGTTTTTATAAAATCAGTTTTTTGTAATATTCATTGGAAAAGTTTAAAATTTATTTTTTAATCACTTCAATTTATCCAAATTCAATTTTGGATTTTTCTTCTCAAAAGAAAAACTAGATCCACAACCACACCTTTCTTTTATCTCTTCAGAAGAATAGATATAACTAGTTTTATTTTTTCAAGTATGATCAGTTGTTTCTACCATTGTAATAATTGCATTTTCAAACTTATTTTTATCTATTTTTTCTATATATACTTCAAAGATATAATCTAGACTTAATTTTTCTAACACATTCTTTTCAAAATCACTTTCAATTATACCAACCTTTGTACCACTACATCAAGCACCATAAAAATAAATTTTTATTTTTTCTATTTTTCTTGATTTTAAATCATCTACTATATTTTGACTTAGTTTTAACATATTTATACTTGACATTATTATTATTATAGTTATACTTATTTTACTTTCCCAATTAGTTGTTTTGAAAGTTTCAGAACATGAAAACATTTTTGGCTAATTGTTTGTGAAAGTAGGAGAAAAAGATGCATACTAGCCCAATGTTTAAAGATGGAAAAATAGAAAATCCTGGACCTTTAATCAAAGGAGTTGGAGACTATGCAAGAATTTTCAAAAAACAAAGAAGATGGGCTCTAAATGGAGATAAGCAAAACTCTGAAATTGCTGATCTTTATATTTGTTTATCTGGAAGTCCTTACATTGAGTTCAGAAATCTCGAAAATGTGATTTTTACCATTGAAGCGAGCAAAATTGCTGTATCTCAAGAAAATGGTAAATTTAAAATCAGTTTTTCCGGACTTAATTCCCATGGAGTAATCGAAGAAATTTGATTAATCCACCCGGCTACAAGCCGGGCTTTTTTATTATCCTAAAAACCTCATTCCATCTCCATTCCTATAAGCACATTCATCTCACTTGCATATTCAAGTGGTAATTCCTTTACAACAGGCGAAATAAATCAATTTACTATCATCACTTTTGCTTCATTCTCACTTATCCCTCTAGATTGCAAATAAAACAAAAATTCAGGATTTATCCTACCAGCACTTGCCTCATGTGCAACAGTAGAACCTGCATTGTCTGTTTTTATAACTGGAACTGTATAAGACTTCGAATCAGAGTCAATCAATAATGCATCACAATCTATTTTTGATACACTTCCTATTGCAGTTTTCTTTATATCTACAAGTCATCTATATGTATTTATTCCTCATCATTTCGATATAGATTTTGTTATGATGTTACTTGTTGTATTTTTTCCTATATGTATAATTTTTGCTCAAGTATCTTGGTTTTGTCCAGTTGAAGCTAAAGCAATTCATAAATGATCTGCACGAGAATTGTCTCACTTCAAAACACTGCAAGGATAAAGCATAGTAGTATTTGATCACATATTTCATCCTACCCACTCCATAAATCATCCAGATTCAACAATTGCTCTTTTAGTATTCAAATTAAATGTATCTAAACTCCAATTTTCTACTGAACTATATCTCATATGAGAATTTTTTCAGACAAATATTTCAACTCATCAAGCATGAAGAGAGTTTTTATCATACTTTGGAGCACTACATCATTCTATATAATGAGCTGCTGAGTCATCTTCAAGTATAATCAAAGTATGTTCAAATTGTCATCCTGATTTTACATTCATACGGAAATATGATTGTAATGGTTCCTTTATCTTTACTCAGGTAGGAATATACAAAAATGTTCATCAACTCCAAACAGCATAGTGTAGTGCACTAAATTTATGATCTGCTAGTGGGATAGATTTAGAAAAATATTTTTTAATTAATTCTTCATACTTTGGATTTTGTAAAACCAAAGTCATATCATCAAATACAACTCATAAATCTATAAGTTCTTGTTTCAGATTATGATACACTACTTCACTATCATACTGTGCTCAGACTCAAGCAAGTACTTTTTTTTCTGCTTCTGGTATCCCCAACTTATCAAATGTTTTTTTAATATTTTCAGGGACATCATCCCAAGTTTTATTATCACCAGCTCAAATTGGTTTAGCAAAATAATAAATACTTTCTAAATCTAGTTTAGATAAATCTGGTCACCAATTTGGAAGTGGTTTTGAGTTAAATATTTCTAAAGCTTTAAGTCTTAACTCAAACATCCAAGAAGGTTCTTTATTTGAAGATGAAATTTGTCTTACAACAGTTTCGTTAATACCTTGAATAAGCTCATGTTTATAATTTATTTCATCTGAGTAATCCCAAGTTCATGATGTAGTAATTGTATTTAAATTTGACATTTTATAATAAATTATTTTAATGTAATTAAAGTTTATAATTTAGTTTTTTTATGAAAAATACTATAAGATATGTAATACCTACAAAACCTCCTATTGAAGTAATAATTTATAAATCACCTAAAACAAAACCATTATTAGACAGATTTAAAAATATATTATTAGATTGTTTAAATTTATTACCTAAAGATGATATGTTAAATTTTAATTTAACTTTATTACAACAAAGAAGAATTAAAGATTATCCTACTAAAATTGCGAAAAAAATATAAAATTATATATTCATTATCATCGCTAAATAAGCATAATAATTATCATTATTATTTTTTATTCAAACCCTTTTTCCTTTATCTCACTCACAAGTTCTTTTCCTCATTCTCTTTCTACAACTCAATCTTTCAAGACATAAACTTTATCTATGTTTATATAGTCAAGAATAGTAAAATAATGTGTAATAACTATTATACAGTTATCTTTATTATCAAGAGACTTAAGTAGAGTAGCAACAGTTTTAAATGCATCTAAATCAAGTCAACTATCTATTTCATCTAGAATTATATACTTTGGTCCAATAAGCTTCATCTGCAAAATTTCTATTTTCCTTTTTTCTCAACCAGAAAATCCTACATTTAAATCCCTATCTAAAAATTCTTCCTTTATTCAAAGTTCTTCCAAGTACTTTTTAACAAATCTCTTAAATAAAAATGGCGAAAGTCATCATTTTAATCATGTATTATCAAGTCTTCACTCAAGATGAACATTATATATTGTTCTCAAATATTCACTTAATTTTATTCAATGTATCTCTGGAACATTTTGAAATGATAAAAAAATTCACTCTCTGCTTCTATCCTCTGGAGATAAACTAAATAAGTTTTTTCAATTGATTTCAACTTCTCAAGACTTTACTTCATATTTTGGGGATCAAGCTAAAACTGAAGATAAAGTTGATTTACCACTTCAGTTTTTTCAAAGTAAGCAATAATTTTTTCAGATTTCGAAATTTAAATTGATTCATTTTAAGATTTCTTTTTCTGAAATATTAACCCTTAAATTTTTTATTTTTATTCAAAAATTATTCATTATTAACTATTAATTATTTTCTAATCATTACAATTTTAGTAATATTTTAAAAAATGCAAATTTTTTATACTATTTTTCTCTTAGTTAACAAATTGTTAAAAACTTAATTTTTAGGTTAATTTAAAGCTAAAATATATTTTTGTAATTTTGTCTAGTCTTTTTTTTACTTTATTTTGACAGGAGTTTAAAAAAGTATATAAATACATACAGAAAGTAGTTATTTAGAGAGAAAAAAAATTACTTATTAACATCTTTTTAACAAAAAGTCTATAAAAATGGAATGATTGCATATATCTGTACTTCTTAAAGAACTTGTTTCTTCCATTAAAATAGAGAAAAACAAGCGAAATACAATAGTTGATTGTACTCTATGATTAGCATGACATGCGAAAAAGATTATAGAAAAACTAAATCCTGGTGATATATTTGTATGATTTGATGCAGATATAAGAAACTTGGAATTAGCAAAAAAGGGATTGAAAGATATAAGAAGTGATATAGAATTGATGCTAATAAATTCAAATTTCGTAAATTTAAAAGAAGAATTAGAAAAAGTTTGAATAAAA
Source organism: Candidatus Altimarinus sp. (assembly GCA_020724225.1). Lineage (GTDB taxonomy): Bacteria > Patescibacteriota > Gracilibacteria > BD1-5 > UBA6164 > Altimarinus. The sequence goes on from DYHI01000005.1 coordinate 42,371, forward strand.
AGTATTACATGAATCTATTATGATTTATGAATATCAAGTTTACATGTAGATGAAGCTGAAAGATGATTTAGTTTCAAACTTGATTGACCACTTGACATGAGATTTGATACAAGTATATGACTACCTGCATCACATATTGTAAATACATATAAAGAAGAAGAATTAGTTAAAATTTTTAGAGAATATGGTGAAGAGCCTGCCAGCAGGAAAATCGCTTTAAAAATACTAGAAAAAAGAAAATGATGATTTAGATACAAAACAACAAGAGAGTTAGCAGAAACAATTGATGAATGCATAAATTTCCACAAAGCTAAAAATCGTATATTCCAAGCTTTGAGAATTGAAACAAACAAAGAAATAGAAAACTTAGAAAAATCTTTAAAAGATGCCATTAAATTACTTGCTACTTGATGAACAATATTTGTAATAAGTTTCCACTCTTTAGAAGATAGAATAGTAAAAAATATATTTAAAGATGAAAGCAAAGATTGTATATGTAATGATTTAATATGCACATGTAAACATAAAAAACAAATAAAAATCCTTACAAAAAAACCAATAATACCTACCCCAGAAGAAGAAAAAGCAAATCCTAGATCTAGAAGTGCAAAAGCAAGAAGTGCTGAAAAGCTATAAATAAAATTTTAACTTGTAAATAATTTCATGTGATGTATCCAAAGATAGTATTAAGCGAAGAAAAATCACCATTTGTATCAAAAAGATGGAAAGAAAAGCAAAATATAAAATTTGATATAAATTTTACATATATTATTATGGTTGGTTTTATATGCTTACTACTTATATATTATATTTGGATAATAAATGCGAATGCTACAAAATGATTTAGTATAAGACAACTTGAAATAGAAAAAAAGAATTTAATGATTGAAAAAGAACAACTTGATGTAAAAATAGCTGAACTTGAAAGTCTTAATAGTATTAAAGAAGAAGATATACAAAATATGGATAAAGTAGAAAACCCTGACTACTTGGTAATAAAAGAGGGTGTTAATTATGTTTATAACAACTAGAATTTCACAAATTAGATAATAAATTTTTAAACTCTAATGAATTCTAGAAATAAAAAGTAAAGAAAGCTATTGTACCAACAAAGCTTTTTTTGATTTTTTATTTTTTCTTCATATACTATTCATTATTAAATATACACTATTCACTATTTTATGCCAGAAGCTCTAAAAAGAATAATAAATACAATAAGTCTCCTTCCCTGAATCTGAGAAAAATCAGCTACTAAACTAGCTTTTTTCCTACTAAATACAAATTCTAATTATATAGAAGAGTTTAGAAATAATTTAAATGATCTAAAACACAAAACTTGAAAATGTAATATTTGCTGAAGTCTTACAGATATAGAATATGAAACATGCAAAATCTGTACATCCACTAATAGAGAAAAAGAAACAATTTGTATAATTGAAGAGTACCTTGATCTACTAACTATTGAACAAACTGGATGATATAACTGAGTTTATCATGTGCTTGGATGAGCTATATCTCCTATAAATTGAGTTTTTGTTGCTGATTTAAACTTCAAAAAATTATGGGAAAGGATAAATTCATCAGATAAAAAAGTTGAACTTATAATAGCAACAAATCCAAATATAGAATGAGAAGCAACAACTCAATACATACGAGAAGAAATCGAAAGATTATGACTTAAATACAAAGTTAGTATAACTCGTCTAAGCAGATGACTTAGTTCAGGTTATATTGAATATGCTGATAACATAACTATTCTTAATGCAATAAAAGAAAGAAAGGAAATTATTTAGAAGTTTTAAGATCTGAGTAGTAAGTATTAAGTTTTGGTTGTAGCCAATGCTAATAATTATTTTACTTATTACTTAATACTTATTACTTAATACTTATTACTTAAAATGAATGAATTTGCACCACCGCCTCCTAAGGTAAGAGTTACAAAAAAACAACTCAGAGAAATTCAAAAAAATTATGAAAAAGCCTGAATTAAATCAAAGAAATTTGGGATTATTGAAGAAGTTGAAAAAGCTTGACTCGATGAGGAAATAGAAAAAAAATTAGATGATGTTTTTTAAAAAAATAACAAAGTTACAAGAATCATCTCAGTATAATAACATAGTAAAACACAAAGTAAATTCCTACCTCCACAGGAATGACAAAAATATTTTAAACTAAACTTTTTATGACTTTCGCCAGTTTCACTGGATCATGTCTAACTACATCTCATTCATTTACTAAATCTGCTTCAATGATTTTAAATTTTGAAGATGAAAAATCATATGTATCTTTCATTTTTACAGGTTTTTTCCCTTCTTCAATCTTGTATTTTTCTACTATTTCGTCACTTAAATGTCAAT
>DYHI01000048.1 GCA_020724225.1 Candidatus Altimarinus sp.
TCGCTACATATTCTTATTATTTTTCTATCATTACAATCATATGATGCATTCCATATTATATTATTTTCATTGTATGCTGTTATCTGTTGTCAGTGTTGTATTGTTTGTTCATCCAATAAACAGCTATTGTATGTAGGTATAATTACAACTCATCATTTTATTCATCATATATTATTGTTTATATAATTTCTGGCTAATGTATGTTTTTCTTCTAGAGAATTTAAAATAATAAATTCTTTTATATCACTGTTTCATTCTATAAAAGTTCATTTATATGCATTTTGGAGATTTGTAATAAATAATTCTTGATTTATAGGATTATTTGATAATGATTGTAAGCTTCAGCTATAAATTAAAATATTTCATCATAAATTTAAAGTATTTCATCAATTCATTACAAATCATTTATTATTGTATGTGTGAGGTAAGTTTCAATAATTATTAAGTACTAATTTATTTGTATTAATTATATTTAATAAATCTGTTTCAACTATATCTGTAGCTATTATTCATGGAGTTGCAAGTATATAATTTGTAGTTCAAGATTGTACTCTTAAAAATTTTCAATTATAATTTCATCAAACCATTGCTAGTACTTTTTTATCATTTTCTGCATTTGCTTTACTAATAAATAAATTATATCATATATAATCATTTGTTCATTCAGAAATAGCTCATATTTGATATTCGTTTCTAATTCATGTAATACTATATGAATATTCATTTCATGTTAAAGGATCAACAGGTTTTTTGCTTATTTTTTCAATATTTTTAAAAACTAAATCTCAAATTGTTCATTGTATCCAAGCTAATCATCAACTATATGTTATATTTATTCACATATCTGGTAGTGGATAACTTCATTTTTCAACAATGTAAAGTCATAAACTTTTTTTTATATTATTAATATCTGAAATTCTTTGACCATCTCTTGCATTTTTTGTGTATCATGATAGAGCTATAAATGCAATAGTTCATAATATTCCTAATATAGTTATAACTACTATTAGTTCTACTAAAGTAAATCAAAAATTTTTAAATTTATTTTTCATATAAAATCATAAAATTGTAATAAAACATTAGAATTATCTTTAATTCTAGTGTTTTTGCAAATATTTTAAATTGACTATAATGGATTTAATTCTTTAATATCCAAAAATAGCTCTAAAAGATAAGTTCATTTGATATGTTCAAGCAGCTTGTTCTAAGTCTATCAGATTTCAGATTTTTATGTTGTGAGTATAAGTATTTTTTAATCAATTTGTGTTTATATTTGTTGTTCATGTTCATATGATTTGATTTGAGTTTATATTTTTGTTAATAGAATTGTATGGATTTTTATCATATCAAACTCACTTGATTCAATCCCAATCTATTATAATACTTCATCAAGAAGTTTGAAAATTTGTATCTTTTGATATCTCTGCTTGATATGAAGCTCAGACAGTTTTTATAGTTATTGTAATTTCATTGCTAGAAAAATTTAATCAAGTTCAACTTAAGGTTCAAACATTAAAACTTCATGTACTTACTATTATTTCTGGTTGGTCTATATAAAAAACTGCTCAAGTTGAAGATGAATTTCAAGAGTTATCTGATATTTGGAAGTCATATCTATATTTTCAAAATACTAGATTGTTTGTAGGATAAGTTGCAGAAGTTGTTGTGATAATTTTTCAAGCAAGATTAAGTCAACTTGCAGATATATCACTTCCCCATGAAGAAACTCAATCCCATTTATAAAGTGAAATAAGTGCACTTCAAGTATTTATTCCAGATTCTAAATCGGTATAATTAATTATTAAATTGTGATTTCATCATGGAAGTAAGGTTCAACTAGCATAATTTATACTTAATATGTTTGGAGGAATAGTTTCAGCTCATGTGTTTTTATATGTTATATAGTCAACCCAAGCTTTATCAGATCATCAGTTAGTTGTTCAATCTTTTATATAACACCACTTGTAGCTATGAGTTCATGCTGAAATATCATTTTTTGAGTATAGTGACCATGGAATATTTCATGACCATCATTGTTGTTCTACATTATCTATGTAAAATCTAAGATAATCATTTACTTCTGAAGATACATTGTAATAAAATTCTACAGTTCATGTTTGACTAAAAGTATTTGTAACCTCAAAACATGATTGAGTATTTGGAGTTCATCAATTATTACTTTCTATGGAGTATGTTCATTCATAAGGATTTACTGTTGTTCTAGTCCAATTTCATGAAGTAACTGTATATTTTCAGGCAATTTCAAAATCAATTATAGAATTTATTGCTTCTCATAGATCATTTATAGTTATAGTAAATTGTTTTTGAAAAAGTCATCAATTTCAATCATCAGTCTGTACTCTTATGCTATATGAATTTTGAAGTTCATAATCTGGAGATTCAGCTATTTTGAGAGTGCTTCAAGATATAGTAAAACTAGAATTATCTGTATCTCATACTCATGATATAAAACTATATGTATGTGAATCTCAGGGGTCTGAATCTGTTGTAGTAAAAGTTCCTATTGTAGATCCTGATGCTACATTTTCATTTATTGAACTATTTGAAAGAGTTATGTTTGTTGGGATGTTGTTTGTTGAAGCTTGAGTAGCTATAGTAAATTCCATTCAATTCGATAAATTAATAGATCATACTTGCCATACATTTCATCATAGATTTGTCATAGCGATTGGAGTTTCATCTGTCAATAAATTGTCATTATCACTATCGTAAACAAAATAATATAAACTTCAGCTCAATAATGCTGGTATATCAAAATTTGTATTTGCTACATCAAAATCTAAAGAAATATTTCAAACATCTCATGTTTCTTGAACTCTCCATTGCCTTGAAAGTATATTGTATCAAGTTGGAGATCATGCTTGAATCCATGTATTTGATGAGCTATTATCAGATATAGATAAAAACTCTAAATCTTGCATATCTACAAAACTTGGAGACATATTTGTTCATTCTCATAGTGTATTTATAGTTACGACTCAATCAGGATTAGATGATTTTGACTTAATTTGAGAAAGTGAACTTCAATCATCTCTCCCTATTCAAAAAATAGCATTTGTAAAAGCTCAGGCTGTTGTTGTATTCCAAATTGAAGTTGATCAGTTTGATGCAGTATAATTTTGTGTTCAATTATTTAGAGTTATACCATATTTTATAGCAAGATATGATTCTATTTTTAATCTATCGCTATCACTTACTCTAGAAGAATAATTTATAATTTCAGCTATTTTTCAAGTATATGGAAATATATTTGCTCAATCCATACTTCTTCATATTCTATAATCTGCTGTAGAAAGTGCTTGATATGTGTTTGCTGTATAGTTATCTATTTTCACTCATTTTTCATAAATATCAGTTCAGTTAGCTCATGAATTTTCATTGAATCAGATAAGCATAGGTCTTGATGCATTATATGTTGCAGCTCATATTTGAGATGATCTCCAACTAGTACTAGCTCATATAGCATGTGTTATAACTTCATCATTAATAGCAACTGTAAAGGCTCAAAGAACTCATCATGCAAATGGTAATCAACAAGTTCATGAACTTAAAACTCAAGAATTACAATCCCATCAAAATGGAACTTGTCATGCTAGAGTTCAATCTACTTGATTATCAGGAACAATTACCATAAAATAAGATCTTGAATTTGCTCAATTGTTTAAATTATCTAGATACTGACTTCAGTTAAAATCTATCAGTGGATTAAAATTTAGATTATCAGAATTATTAAATCTATAGGTAGGAGCAACTCATCATCAGGCATTATATCAATTTCAAGATTGGTCATTCCAAGATGTAAGTGATACTCAATCAGTGGTTGTACTTGTTCAAGCATTTGATTTCAGCCATATAACTAAGTTTGAAGATACTCAACCTGGAGTTGGTGGTGGATTAGTAATTAGTATTACACTGTCAAGTTCAACTTTTTGATCTCAATTTGATGTAAAAAAAGCTTTGTAAGTAAATTGGCTAGTTCATCATGGAAGTGCATTAAATGAAGTTAAGTTTGAATTTATTGTACTAGCTGAACTAGAGTTTTCTACTCATCAAACTGTAGTAGTCCATGTACTTCAATTCCAATAATACCAAGTAGTTCAGTTGTTTTTTGATATTTGATAAGTTATAGATCACTGATTTCATCATCATAAAATTTCAGTAAAGCTACTTAGTGCATCACTTCAATAATTAAAAGATGTTGCTGGTTGTAAAAAAGGACTAGTAGTATCATAGTTAAGTTTAAGTATCTCAAGAGCATCACTTATGTAAACTGCTGAATAGATCAAGTTTCAAACTTTGAATAATCAATCAACTCAATCAAGTAGTGGATTTCCAGCATTGTGAAGTATTTTTGTAATATATGTTGGAGAAGCAGGATTTGTTATGTCTGCAACATTTATAGCATCATTTCAATAAGATGTAATAAAAAGTTTATTATCATCTACAACTAAGTCACGAGGATTAGTTAGTGAATAATTTCATCAAGAAATATTTGTAACTTCAGTTGGTGATGCAGGATTACTTATATCTATAACCATTACTGATGCATTTAAATCTGCTGAAACATAAGCATAATTTCAACTTATCACTAAATTATGAGCTCAATTTAATCTAGTTGTTTGACGAAGTTCAACTACAAATGTAGGATTAGCTGGATTAGAAATATCCATAACAGCTAAGGAATCTCTATCATAATTTGCTACATAAGCATAATTACCTACTACTTTTACATCTCTAGCTCAATTTAGATTTCAATTATTAACTCTATATTTTCAAATATATGTTGGACTTGCTGGATTTGTTACATCTATAATTGTTAATGAATCTGAAACATTTGATGCAATATAAACATAATTTCATACTTTATCTATTCATCTTGCTCAATCAAGTCTTGTAGTTGTTGTATTAAGAACTTGTCATGCTGCTGTGGGGGCTGCTGGATTTGTTACATTTATTATTTGAAGTGCATCAGAAACATTTGAAGCAACATATAAGAAATTTCAGTCCTTCACTATTCAAGCGGCTCAATCAAGTCTAATAGTTCATCAATTGTTTATAATTTGTGAAACCAATGTAGGGCTTGCTGGATTTGAAATATTTAAAATAGTTACTCTATCTCATAAATAACTTGTCATATATGCATAGCTTCAATCAACAACAATATCATATGCTCAATTATAATTTGTTGCATTTGTAATTACTCAAGTATGTTCTAGAGTATTTTGATTTAAGTAAGCTAGAGATCAAGATACAGTAAAAGCTGTAGTAGATGAATATGTATAATCTCCTGTTAAGTCAAAGTTCCAAGTATTTGTAGCTGCATTTACTTGAATTGAAGTAAAAAGTAGGAAGTTAAATAATGAGAATATTTGGATAATTATAGTTAAAAAAGAAAGAATTTTTTTAGATATTTTTGTCATAAACATAAATAAAATATTATTTTTGTAATAATACTTTATTTAGTTAATAATTCAAGGATTTTTAAAAAGTATAGTTGATTTTGCTTGGATTGATTGTTTGGTTAATAAAAGTTTTAATTATATATTTACTATAACTATATCATACCTAATCATATTAAAAATCACATAACTATTAACATAATAGAAATTATTTTTTGTATGAAATTTATTGTAACTTTTTTAAGAAGTTTGTTTCATATGTAAGCTCATAAAAAAGCTGATAAAGTTGTAAGTATAATCAGTGTAATATTTTCTTTTTCAAGTAGTTTGAAGTTAGAAAAATATATTCATATTCTTGTGAAATCAACTAAACATGCTATCACAACTCAAGTTGCTATAAATACATTTTTTTCTAGATTTAACTTAGTCAAAATTGCAGTTCTTAATGCTCATTGATGTCAAGATAATCAACCAAAAAGTCAGCTTAAAAATCAAACTATATATATTGCAGTGTTTCAAAAATTAAATTTATTGAATTTCGGGCTTATTTCAATTATACTGAAAAATATTAATAGAATTCAAATAATCAATTTAAATATAGTGGTTTCGAAATCATATCAAAGTAAGTTAAAATCTATTTTTAATTCTAGATTTGATAATTGTATAAGTAAATATGCTCAAATTATAGCTCATAAAATTCAAGTTAATCACAATCTCAAAACTATTTTTTTATCAAAATATTTTCAAACTAAAAATAACTTAAATAAATTATTTAATAAGTGGACAATTCAAGTCATAGCAATTGCAATATTTAACGGAAAAAATATTGCAAAAACAGGTAGTAGAATTGTTCAAATTCAAAATCAAGAGAAAAAAGTCAAAATAGATGCAAAAAATGCGACTATAATTGGGATGATTAACATAAGATAGTGAGATCATTTATTATTAATCAAATATTATTTGTAAAACATAAACAGGTTGTGTAGAAAGTACTTATGAATAAAATTAC
>DYHI01000049.1 GCA_020724225.1 Candidatus Altimarinus sp.
AGAAATAGTTGGAGATTTATCAATTTTTCAATCTTTTCCAATTTGAAATAATATATTTCAAGAAGAATTTTTTAGTAGTAAAGAATCTGATTCATCATCAGTATAATATCATGAAAGATTTGATTTAAGTAAAATTGTTGTATTTCTTTTATTTATATTATTAATACATTCACTAAAATCATATTTATTTGAAATACATTCAATTAAATTACTATTTTTGTCCAAATTATAATATATCTTTCAAACTGATACTGATAATGCATCATTATATATATCAAAGTAAAATCTTCATTCCCTATCAATATTTGATATATAATTTATATCTTGAGTTATATTTTGTCCATCTACTATATTTTTTATACTTCAATTTCAAGAAATTGATATTATATCATTATGTCTATAAGGATCATTTAATATACTTGTTACAGCTAGACTTCTATTGTTTCTATCAAAAAGCATAGAAGATGCTAGATAATCTTTTTTTGTTATATCTCAATATGGAGCTCAAAGTAAAACAGAGTATAGTGAATTATATGAATTTCAATTTATACTATCTTTATTCCAAAAATAAAAAGTTTCCATTTTTATCGCATTTTCACTCTGAGGATTGATAGTAATACTATTTGTTTTCAACCACAATTCAGTAATTTTTACTTTATTTGAAGTTGATAAATCTTTATAATCTTGGGATGCTTGTAAATCCTCTAAATTATAAAATTTTGATTTATAATTATTTGAATCAAATTCTTCAAAAAACTTCTTTCAAGTTTCAGTCAATCAATTAGAATCTCTAAAAGGAGGAAATAAAGATGTTTTTGGAAATGGAGATTGTCATTCTAGTTTCAAAACTGTTTTAAATTCTGGTATAGCTTTAACTTTTATATAAGCAATTCAAGGATTTTCAGTTGCATTTATTTGAAATGTTGACATTCATCACTTTGTCGTAGCTGTAATAGCCTTTGGTGTAATTATAGATTTATATTGATCTTTTACCTCCAAAGATAAAATTGTAGTATCATTGTTATAAACAAGATTTCCGTATCTATCTTTTAGCTCAGCTTTCAATAAAGTTGAGGTATTTTCTGAAGCTTGAATTTTATTATTTGAAAGAGATAAATCCATCCTTATAGGTTCTGATGGCAATATATCTATGTATTTTATATATATTTTTTTAAGTCATTCTATCTGAAAAGACAACTTCACATCTTTTGCTGCAGTTTTCTTAGTTACAAAGGTTACTTCTCATCTTCAATTAATTACATCAACATAAGGAATTTTTGAATATCAATAAATAGAATTCATAGTTAAATATAGTCTTGAATTGAAATCATTTATTATTCCCCCATTTTTATTTCTAACCGTGAAATTAAAAGTATATTCTCATCCTCATACTTTTATATCACCTATATTTGGGACATTCAATGCAATTCATTCCATTGTTTTTACATCTTTAGATATGCTTATGATTTTGTTTCATAAAGAATCTTTTATATCAAATTTTATTGTATTTGTATCTTCATCATTTGTAGATTTTAACCTAAATGCCTTATATCATTCAAGGGTTTGATAAGTTATCTTATCATTTCCATTTTGATCAAAAACTAATCAGTCTCAACTTAATTTTCATTCTATATTATAGTATTGTCCACTAACTGGGTTTCTATATTTATCATAAATAGTTAAAAAATGTGTTGATATAGTTCAACCTGTTTCAAGAACAGATGTTCATAAAGTTATTTCAGCACTTGTAGCAATATCTGCTTTTACGACAAAATTTTTCTTAAATTTAAATCAATAACTATCCTTAACCTCAAATGTATAATTTCATGACTTTGATAATCAAATTAATCATTTAAAATCTCAAATAGAATTTAGAATTCATGAAGAATATGATTTTCAACTTGAATCAATTATATCATAGTTAATAGGATAATTTATATCAAGTCTATTTCATGACTTTGAAAAATTTTCTAGTACAAATACTAACTTTTCACTTGACTGTGAATTATTATTTAAAGAATTTTTTATTGAGTTAATTGAAGTATTTTTTCAGTCAAGTAAATATATATTAGTTTGATCTGATACCAATATTCAATTACTTCAAGAATCCACATTTACAACTCAGTTCTCATTATTTATGTTATATGGAGATACTATAAAATTATCACCCCTTACTTGGACATTTATAAATTCTTCTAGATATATTTGACTATTTTTCTTGAAATCAACTATGTCTATATAAGCTTTAAATACAACATCTACATCTTTTGATTTTGTAGAAAATGCATAACTAGCTTCTCAAGCTGAAACTTTTACGAATCAATCTTTGAATCAAAGATAAGTATATGCTTCTTTTTTCGCTTGTTCATTACTAACTCATTTTTTATAAATCAAAGTTCAATCAGATAAAAACAATCTATCAATTTCAAAATTAACAATAGTTGAATTATCATATCTTATAGGATTTCATGATGAATCCACAAGTCTTACTTCCAATTTTCAATTACGATTATAATAATATCTTGAAGCATCTGCCTCAAAATCCAATCATCAACCTCCAAGTTCAGATTGAAGACAATCATTTATTCAGTTTTTATCCACATCTCAATCACAAGCTTCTAGTTCTTTTTGTTCATCTTCAGTCAAAAATAAATCTTTATTTCAACAGCTTCAAGCTCCTATTTTTATAGTAGGAGGCAACATAGTTCATAGCCGACATATTATAGCAGGAATCCATTTCCATATAGGAACTCAATCTGGAGGTCAACATTTAAATTTTTTTTCTTCATCTTGAGGCTCTCAGACATTTAGTCACAAAAGCATATTATAAAGTGATGAATTTGCTCACATAATATCTGCATATGGATTTGTATTTTTACTTTCTGGATCTATTTTTATGTACATATTTTGAGAATCTCATGGAGCTCAAAGATATGATACTTCATACATTTTTTTATTTTTTGGTAAACCAAATCTATAATCATTTCATCTAAATTGATCTGATAAATAATTTTCAAATACAAATTTATACTTAGCCGAAATTGAATTTAAATTTTTCCAATAAAGTGCAAAAACCAAACTATCATAATAACTTATATCCTTTGAATCTCAAGAAAAATCAAAAGTTTTTATTGGTTTGTCTTTTAAAGATTGAAGTAAATCTAAATTATTACTTGGATAAGTTCATGTTTTTAAATACTTATTATACAAGTCATCATTTGCTTTTGGTTTAGATAATTCTATCAAATTATTTATTTCATTTGATTTATTATTCAATTCTGTATTAAGAATATTTTCTATATTTTCAAAATTATTTTTTGATCCAGTTCATATAATTAATCTATATAAATATGGATAATTTATTTTTTTATAATTTCAATCAGCTCAAATAAAATCTATATATCTATCTCTATCAATTGGTAAAGCAGGAGATACCATAGAGTTTACTTGTGTTTCAAGATAATCAGGGGTAGGAGATTTATGAAATATGTGTGATGGTATTGTTTTATAATTATATTCTTCCAATTCTATACATGTATCTCAAAAAGCAAAACCTTGAAGTAATGTTTTTCAATCCAAATTTACTGTTTTAACAGGACAAGAATTTAATCAATTAGGATCATTTAAAACTGATTCTATATTATTGTAGTTAACTGTTCATTTTGCAAGATTATCAGTATTACATCCCCAATTTAGTTTTTCAGGTATACTATAAGTTTTATCACACCCATCTCAGACATATCAAAACTCTTCTGTTTTTACTCATACTCATTTAAAACAATCTAGTGGAGAATTTGTTTTTGAAGTATCAGTTATTCTTCTAGCTCATCCTATATCAAAAATAGGAACTATAGCTCAACTTAAATTACTATTTGATAAAGCTAGATTATTTACACTATTTGTAGTTGGTCATATGTTTATGTTTATAGGACTATTTCATGCCCACCATCATCTAGTCAAACAAGACATATTTGATTTACAAGCTTTCAAGCTTTGTTTACTACATTCTCATATTACTCAGGCATCATCTCATGCATTTTTTACATTGTATCATCTATTTGCCTCAACCAAAACTCAAGAATTAGTCAAAGATCATCTGTATATACTACAATCAAAAGCTCAAGTTAAAGAACTAGCTTCTCTTCAATAAAAATAATTAGTGTATTTATATCAATTACATAAATTATTATTTGTTACAGATTCAAATATTGGTATTTTTCTAGACAACCCGTTTATAACCAAATCATCAATAGTTTTTTCTAAATCGTCATTTGCATTTTTTATCGTCTCCTCACTTATCAAATCCATAACAGATATGAGAAAAGGTATCAAATCTGCATTTACTTTATCTTGTTTTTGAGAATATCTTCAAGCATTGTACACATTCTGTCTCATCTCAGAAAGTATACTAGAATTAAAAATTTCTATAAACCTTTTTACTAGTTTATTTGTGGCATATCTTGTGGTTATATCTGAAGTTGTATCAAACAAACTTCAAGAACTTGTAGTTCAACTATATATTTCATTTAACATATCTTCTGGAAAGACTTTTCTAATAAGATCTTCCAAATTTTCTTGCTGTCAATTCATTATCTGATCTTTCAATTTTGTTGCAAGTTCTCTTGAAAATCTATTATAAACTAGGTCTTCTAAATTTTCTTGTCTAGCTTGATATCATTTATAATTTGTATAGTTTATAGATTGTTCCTCTCTGTATTGATCAAAATAAAAAACAAAAGGTTCATAATCTTCAGGGATAGACTCATCCTCATTTCAATTAATAACTCATAACTTACTACTAAAAAGTCATTCTCAAGTATAATAATCATGATTTTTATCAAAATAATCTTCTATGGCTTTTATATCATCTTTTTGTTTTCAAGTATTTGGATATATAACTCCATGCCATATCTCAGGAACTAAATCAGTACTTCATCTTTCTGATTCTTCATAATTTTCTGTTTTATGATTGTAAACATAAGTTTTTTCTTTGAAATCTGTATATGGAAGTATAGTTTTTGAATAACTTTCTCATATCTTAACTACAGGAAGTGGTATATCTCAAACAAACAAAGAACCAATTAGCTTTGATTCAAAATTTACATCTTCTACAGATTTATATCATTCAAAATAAAGTGATTCTAAAAGTGATGCAATTTGAAAAGAACTTGCTTGACTTGGAGTAGGAGTTATAACAACCTTTGTATTATCTAATACTTTTTGTACATCTTCAGCATATCTGTTTAATTTTCATTTTACATCATCATAAATTGCATCATCAACCAAAACTGAAACTAAGTTATAGAAATCTTTACTCTCTGCATTTACCTTGTAGTTAAATAATTGCAAAAAAGGAACTCTGAAACCAATATTAAATAAAAGAAAAAATACTATAACAAAGGCAGTAGTTTTTTGAAAATATGAATAATCTGAATTTGAACGACTTTTTAAGAAATTTAAACTAGACAAAAAACCCTTAATTTTTCTCTTTTTTAAAGGATTTTTAATTTTTTTTAAATATCTTTTCAAAACTTGCTTCACTTTAGTTATTTTTAGCACAGCAAAAGTATAAAAAATAGTTTTTAACATTTTAGTTAAAAACTATTTTAAAGCAAAAGAAATTGTATACATTTTTTGAGCAAAAATTATGATTTTTCTAATTACATGGTACTCTATATATTTGAGCTGTAAAAGAACATTGTACAGTATAAAAATCACTGAAACAACAGTTTGTAGGATTACTTAATACATACCATATTCACTCTGATTCACATGTTCAAGATGGAGCACTTTGACTATAAGATGAACCTAAAGTTCTATTTGTTAATAAATTTACTCCTGTAGGACATGCACTCCAAATAGATATTCAACTACCTCAAGGATATTTACTTAATCAAGAATATGCATAACCTCAAGCTGATCATCTCCGATTTGCATAATTATTAAATGTTCATACAGCTGTAGATAAATAAATTGGTGTTCAATAATATTTTGGACAAGCTCAATTATAAAAACTACACTGACTACTATTATTTCATCAATTTGTTCATAAACATATCCATGTAGCTGTTGTTCAACAACTACTTGTACTATTTATCCAACTTAGTGTTCATGCACTACATCATCATCTTGTACTATTATTACATACTCAATTAAGTCACCACTGTGCATAAAATGTTACTGTTCATGTTATAACTGTTCAAGTAGTAATTTGTGTTCATCCACTTGTTGCTGTAAACCATCAATTAAATTTATATCAAGATCTTGTTGGATTACTTGGTAGAGTTCATACTGCTGTATTATGTGCAACTGTCTTTGTAGCTGGACTATGCCCACTTCATCAATTT
>DYHI01000050.1 GCA_020724225.1 Candidatus Altimarinus sp.
GTTGATCCATGAAGACCAAACTCTGCTCTGATTAAATGATTATCATAAGTTAGTTGCAAATCTGGAAGTAATGGTAACTTATCAGTATAATGTCTAATAAAAACGGTCTTTAATAATTTAACATTACTAGCATCCCCATAATCAATTAAGATATGCACGTGAACACTTTTCCCACCACTAAACCATTTACTAAAAGACAAACCATCACTACTTAGTCTTTTACATACTTCGTCAGCACACTTCCTATTTAACTCACTATCAACATCATCAAACTCAATAACAACTTCATTATTTAACATCCCTCTGTGATTATAAGGTTTTATAGCATCATATTTTTCATCAAGATAGAAACATCTATCTCTCCAGGAACTATCCTTATTAGGTCTATAACATAATAGTATATTTTTTTGTATATCGTAGTATTTTCTCAAATATATACTTAGTGTTTCTCTCATATTCTAAATGTTACCTCCTATATTATTTATTCTGTTAAATAAATTCTATGTCTTTAATATTACTGGTAGCATAATCAAATCCTTGGTTAGCATCTAGTTTTATTCTAACACTTAATGGATTCCTGGTATATATTCCTAATATTATTCCTGAAAGTTTTTTATCCTGAAATTCTATTATTACTCTTTTACCTCGTAATTCATTTTCTTTATATTTCATCACTCATCACTTTTTTATAGTTTTTCTTTCAATATCTAATAGTTTTAGCAATTTGTCAAACTTTATGACGGCATAAATAGGACTTCTATTTTTACTAAACACTAATATGGTATTCTCATCTTGTTTAGTGTTTTTCTCTGCTTGTTCTAATGATTTCCATATATTTAATGATTCTTGATTCTTACACTCAAAACTATATCCAAATCCTCTTGGGTAGACTTGTATATCTACTCCGCTTTCTCCCATAGTAGTAGATTTAAAAATAAATTCAGGAAAAGACTCAGACAAACTATATGCTACTTTGTTTTGTAATCGTTTCCCTTTATTCTTAGCACTTCTTGTTTTCATAGTTTGTTTACCTCTTCATAAAAAAGTGTCGCAACATATATTATTTTTCCTTCAGGCAAAACTATGTAAGAAGTCTGTGTTGCTTTTACTTTATTATTTTCTTCAAATTCATTACATACATTATCTCTTTCCTGTGCTGAACTCGCTTCAAATGTTTTCATCTTCATAACTTACACCTCTCACAAATTATATCCATCCAAAAAATAACCATAACAACCTTGTACTAACACCAATAAATATTAATATACATAATATGTATAACATTAATGTTATTGCTGTTAGTGTCTTTAGTAGATTTCTGCTTTTACTATTTGTTAAGAAATCTTCTAATTCTTTTTTACTTAGTTTCTTCATTTTCTCTTCTCCTCCAATCATTTAATATATTCTCTATTTCTTTTTCTAAAAAAGGAACTTCATATCTAATCACTTCACTATTATCAGGTATGTGAAGAATTAATAGCTTGAATGATGCATCACTAAATGTTGACTTTCGCAATATATAGTTATAAAGAGATAATTGTAATGTATAATGATTTAGGTTACAATCTTCTATGTGTTCCACGGGGTGTTTGGCTTTCTTTCCGTATCCGTTGTCATAAATTTTTTTATTTGTTTTAAAATCAATTATGATAACTTTGTTACCTATTTTCATTATGAAGTCTACCATTCCTGCTACCTTGTAATCAGTGTCATATATTATCATTTCTGACATTATTTCTTTGTTTTCTTTCTTGAAAATGTCAGAGTTTTTTATGTAGTTACAAATCTTTTGTGCTTTAATATGAGTTGGTTCTATTGATTTAGTAAAGTAGTCACAAATTTGTTGATGAACTTGTGTTCCTTCTTCCCTATTATCCTTCCATTGTTTTAATATTTTCCTTATACCTATCTTATAGAAAGGACTTTTTGGTATCTTATTTACTTTTCTAGCTACTTCCTTTTCATCAAATTCTGCAAAATAATTTTTTATGAGTGTAGTAGCACTTATAAACTTCAGATTTCCTTATTTATATTCCTGTTTTTTAGGGTTGAATGTTATTTTATTTTGTTTCAATTTGTT
This sequence comes from Candidatus Altimarinus sp., assembly GCA_020724225.1. Taxonomy (GTDB): domain Bacteria; phylum Patescibacteriota; class Gracilibacteria; order BD1-5; family UBA6164; genus Altimarinus. The sequence goes on from DYHI01000050.1 coordinate 2,081, forward strand.
TCACCATATCATTGTATCTTTTATACTTGTATCTTTTTCTTTATTTTTTATATCAATCTCTTTATTTTTGTCTTTAAAAAGATTTCGGTCAATTAAATCTTTCTTAACTTTCTCCGAGTTACTACTAACATTCTTTTTTAAGTAATTTTCTATTAGTAATGGATATTTTAACATATCTTTATAATCTTGCATAGAATTAAAAAGTATCTTACACCAGTAAGAAAACTCTTCTTGATTATCAGAATACAAATCTATTATTCGTAGTATCCTTCCTACATTTATTTTCCATCTTTCAGGCATACTTGGTAGTTCTACTTTAAAATGTTTTAATTCTTTAAATAAATTCTCTTTATAGTAAGTGAAATTATAAATTAATTCTTTATAATTCTCCATGTTAAATGATACAAAATCAGAAACATTAACATTTTTTATCTGATTAAAGTCTTCATTAAGAACACCATATAATCTAAAAGCAGGAAATCTATCAAGAACAGCATCTTTACTAATAAAATCAAGATATTTATACATATCAGGGTAGCAATCAATATCATTATAAAGAATACTGATAGAGAAGTGACTAATATCTAATATCTCGGTTACCCCTGACATAACAGCTCTGCTATGTTTTGTTATACTGGGTTTGTGTGCTCCTGCTTGTAGTAAGAATTGTTCTATATTTCTCCATTCTTGACCCTTTAAATCTATAACTTCATTTATAGCTAGCCATTTGGTAGCACTAGTCATATATTCTAATTTAGCTATTGTAGGTTGCTCAATGGTAGCACTCCCACCAAATAAATTACCTACTATATCAACTACGCTATCTTTCCCAAAACTAGGAGGGGTGCTTAGTCTGAAGTTTACTCTTTCCATTATACTAGCCAATCCTAGAAACCATAATATTTTCTGATGTTCTTTATTAGTATGATTGTGATAACTTAATATGTCTACTAGTTTTTTGAATGTTATTGTTTTTTGTGGTTTGAACTTTACTGATATTGGTTTGTTTATCATCCAGTATACTTGTCCTCTGTATGCCACTTTTTCTAGGTCTTTTGGTATTAGTGGTAGTATTTGTTTTAGGTCTATTTTTATTCCTTTATACATACTTGGTAGTAAGTATTTTTTCTCATTTTTTTGGAATGTGTATCCCCAGAAGTTGACTTCTTCCTGAATTCCTCCATCTGGCAGGTTTAATTTGTCTATTCTTATTTCTCCTCCTTGTAGGTGTGATGCATGTATTACTTCTTCGTAGAATCTTTTGTTAAATTCTGATATACAATCATAGTATAGTAGCATAGTCTATCCTCTATTAATGTTTGTTTTATTATTATTTTTATAGGTATTGTTGGGTTATTTCTGTTATTTCTTTGGTTTTTGGTGGGGTTTTCTTTGTGTATCCTATTTTTTTTTCTCCATAGTTTGTGGTGAATTTCTTTATTATTTCTGGGTCTCCTAATTTACCATTTATTAGTGGTATTCTCCATTGTATTATTGTTTGTTGATATATGTATTGTTGTGTCATCTTCTTTTTGTGTATGATACATTTTTTGTAACAGTTTTGATACTTATTGATACATTTTTTGTATCATTTATGTCTTTTTTTGTGGTTTACTTTTTTCTACGTATAGTGCTATTAAGCTTTTTAGGTTGGTTATCTTGTTTTCTATTAACCACTGTTCTTCTTCTATGTTTTTTATTTCTGTTAGTATTGTTTCTTCTTTGGAGCTCATTGTTTTCATTCTCTATATTTTTGTGAATGTTAGTTTTTGTTTTTCCATTTCTACTCCAGATATTTTGTGGATGTATTTTTCTATTGTCATACTTATTTTTACTTGTTCTCCTACTTCTGCTACATCTTTGTATATTTCATGTTCTGTTTCATTTAGGAAGAAACTGCATGTTTCTCCGTTGTATGTTACTCTACATATATAGCTGTTTCCGAATGTGTTTATTACTTGTTTTCCTTCTTTTATTTCTTTTGTTACTATTATGTATTCGTCATGGTTTAGTCCTTCGTGTTTTAGTATTTTTTTTCCGTCTTGTATTATTAGGTTTTTTCCTTTTCTTTCGTATTTGGTTTTTAGGTATATGTTGTTGTAGTTGTCCTTTTTGTATATTGGTAGTGTTTTTTCTTTCATTTTGGTTTCTCCTCTTGTTTGATTATTTTTTTTTATTTGTTTTTTTCAAATGTTTCTGTTTTTGCGTATTTGTCTATTTCTTTATATATTTGTTGTAGTTCTTCTTTTATAAAGTTTGTGGTCAATCCTAGTTCCTCATATTCTTTTGTATCTCCCTCATATTCTATTTCTACTCCGCTTACTAATGCCTTACTTTGTCCTTGATAACTGATTTTTATTATTTTTTTCATTCTATTTTATACCTCCTTGTGTATCTTCCTGTTAGTCTTAGGCTATCTAAATAAATCTTTTCTTGGTCTTTAAATGATATTGTGAATTTTTTTTGTTTATGAACATATTTGTATTCTTGTTTGTTTACATATTTTATGTAGGTCATTAATACTTTTAGTAGAGGTGTTTGGGTTTCTTGACTTATGTATTTTAAGCTTTGTGTGATTATTTTTTCAAGTATCTATTGAACGATTAAATTCAGCTCTATTTAAGCCATCAGGCAAAGCATCAACAATAATATCTCTCGTTGTTTTTTTCTCAATCATTTATTCATCACACTCCTTTATACCTTTCATTATTTTTTAGTCCACCTTTTCTCCGTTCAATAACCTGCAATCCCTACACATATCCCTACTATCCATATTAGTTAAACCTTGTCTGTAAGTGAAACAAGTAATATACACATCGCAGTTGCTACAACGAACAGTTACATATTTAGTCATTTTAGAGTGTTAGTGTGTTTTCTTTTTCTTCGTTTATTCTTATTATCTTACTTATTGGTATGAATTCTATGCTTTGGTCTCTTTCTCTTTCTACTTTTATTAGATGGTTGTTTTCTTCTAATATTTTGCCTTTAATTGTCATTTTTTCTATTTTGTCTCCTGCAAATACTATCCAATATGTTTTGTTTTGGTCAAACATTTTATTTTTCCTCCTTATAAATTATTTTTTTATATGTTTTTGTCTTGTTTGTGTGTTTATATATTTTTTGGTCAAAAAAGAAATAATTATTATTGTTACTATTAAATAACAACATAATATTGGTGGTTATGTAATTATCTACACATAATACATAATATACATTTAATATACATATCTGGGAGGAGTATAAATTAATATTATACATAATATCCTAATAAATTAGTATTATGTATGATATCCTAATAAATATTTATGTATTTATATACACATAGCTAGTTTTGTATAATATGTATAATATACATATAAATGTATTATATATCATTTATGTATAACTCTTGTATATCGTACATAAACCTAAATGATAAGACATTATTACCATTTAATTCGTTTAAATGAACATCTTTATATTGATTTAGGTTTAGATTTTGTATTAAAGTATTTATTATTGCTTCATGTTCAGACATATATAGGCAGTTCCTATATTTTTTGAATATCTGAATACTTAATTCGTCTTCTTTTCTTATGATATCCTTTATTTGTATTGTATTTTCTTTATTTAAGATGTTGTGCTTTCTTATTAGCTTAAATAAGGTTGTTTTTAGGGTTTTGTAGTTTTTTTGTCTTTCTTTGGCTTTTATTATTGTTTTTGTGTCTAATATTCCTTTAAATGTTAATTTAAATATTTCGTCGTAGCATGTTCTACATATATTTTTTTGGTCTTCTGTTTTACTACAAAAGTATTTTTTTTGTTGACATGTGTCACATTTTATCATTTTTTTTCACCTTTTGCTTTGTTGTTTGCTTATAATCGTTTTTTATGCTGTTTTTTTGCCCTACAATCAGTTATTTTTGTTTAGGTAGGGTATGTATAGGGTTTTGTATATTTCGTTTATTTTTGGGGTTGTTTGATGTATTTAATGATATTTATATCATATCATATCCGTTTCCGTTTCCGTGTCCGTTTCCGTTTCCGTGTCCTTTTCCTTTTCCGTGTTTCTTCATGAAGCTTTTAATAACCTCCATCTCCGTCTCCGTTTCCGTCTCCGTATCCGTATCCGTTTCCGTATCCGTATCCGTATCCGTATCCGTATCCGTATCCGTATCCGTATCCGTCTCCGTCTCCGTATCCGT
>DYHI01000051.1 GCA_020724225.1 Candidatus Altimarinus sp.
TTTTAGATTTTATCATATCTTTCTAAAAGTTGCATTTCGTGATAGATTCTATCAATAAATTATTGACATAATTTATAATTATATTATACTTTGCAAACTTTAATAAAAATTGCTATGAAACTAGAAAAAGTAAACAGGAATAATAATCACGAAGAACAAAATTTTTTAGGAAATTTTAAATGATTTTTTCAGATTGCTGTCTTTTCTGTATTAACTGGGTTTTATTCTCAAAATGTAAATGCTTGAGATATAGAATATAGAACTTACTGAATTGAGAAAACAGAAGAAAATGATTTATATAGAAATACATCAATATTACTTTTATTTTCACTTATTATATCAGCTTTTTATAATTTCAAACAATATAATAATTCAAGTGAAAAAAAGTGACCTATAAATAGTTTAATCAATAAACTAAATAATTTTTTTGATTGAAATTTAGATGTAGATTTTAATGAATTTAAAAATTTAAATGATGATAATTTAAAATCATTAATTTGAAAAGTAGAAGAATTAAAACTAATATTAAAAAAATGAGGAATAAATAAAGATTTATTAGTAACAATTTGATATTTATATAAATCTAATTTAAGTTTAACTGATGAACTATGAGAAGATAAAAAAAGAGAAGATATACTTAATCATGTATTATCATTATCATCTACTGAAAAAAACAATTGATTAAATAATTTAGAGAGTTTGCAATGATCATCAATAAATGCAGTTACAGCACTTCATGCAGCAATTGATATACTAAATAATCAAATTGAGAAATTAATTCAAAATTGACAATCTCTTGATTCAATCTTGTTACAAATAAAATCATTAACAGATTTGATATTTAACTTCTCAACTATGGTGGAAGAGGCAAATCAAAAAATCAATTGATTGTCAGAATTCTCAAATAGAATCAAACAAATAGCAAAAGAAATTAAATTTTTATCAATTAATGCATCAATTGAAGCATCAAAGATATGAGAAAAATGAAATTGATTTAAAGCTGTTTGATCTAGAGTAAAAGAATTATCAGATACAACATCAGAATTGGCATCAAATATAGATGCAGGATTGACATGATTTAGAGATTGGTTTAATAAGTATTTTTTAGAACAATTTTTAGAAATAAAAGAAAAAACATCAAAAGTATCTGAATGAATAATGTTTATAAGAGATAGTTTTGATGTAACTACAAATTCTATGAACGATACAAATAGACAACTAGATTATGTAGAATCACTATTTTTCATATCATTGGTGAAATTAGATCATTTGGTATTTAAACAAATTGCATATAAATTTGTAACAGATAAATGAGATTTAACACAAAATGAAATAGATACTATTAGAAAAACTCATAAACAATGTAGATTATGACTTTGGTATGAAAAAACATCTAAAGATTGCGACAGTGGTTGATTATCTCATAATTGAAAATGATATGAAAAGCACAATAAATCAGCAGAATATAGAAAATTGGAATATCCTCACAGTATGTTCCATAAAGTAGTAAGTGAAATAATTAGTTTAGTAGAAAAATCTTCGTGAAATTTTTCATCAGAAGATTATAAAAAACTGGAAGTACTATTTTTAAAAGCAGAAAAACATAGTTCAGAAATATTTTCTATTCTTGACAAGATTCTTTCAGAATGAACAAGTGATGTTGAATTGTTCTAATCAAAAAACCCTATCAAATTAATTTGATAGGGTTTTTTGATTATGTCAAGGCGAATTTATAGACTATATTTTTAAAATATGATATTATATTAAGGTAAATACAAAAATAAATTTAATTTTATAAAATAAATATTATGTTAAATATATATAAAAAGGTATTAACTAAAGGGTTGGTGAGTTATATGTCTGAATGACAAGGCTTTGATTTTATATGATGAGGTAATGATAGTAAAGAAGCTAAAGATTATGGGAAATTTAACTTATATTCATTATTTAAACCATGAAAAATAAAAGAAAACGATAGGAAAAATGAATCAAAAGATATATCTTTGGATAATTTATATAAATTAAGGGATACAAATGCTGAAGATACAGAAAAAATAAAAAATATGATGATTACTTTTGTCAGCTCTCTATGATCACTAGATTTAAATAATAATCAAAAACTTGATGAAAATGAAGTATTAAATTTGACTCCTGATCAAAAAGCAAAATTAAAAAGTATAGTTGATTATCTACAATCTAGAAAGCAAGCAACAGAGAAGTATACTGAGGTATTAAGATTTTTGAATAATTTTACAGTTTTAAATCTAAGAACACTTAAAGATTGGATAAATGAGAATGAAAGAGTTATAAAAGAGACAAGAGATAAACTACATACTGAGGAATGAATCATTGTAAAAGATTGAGAAAGATGAGCTTTTGAAAGACTAACCGATTATAACAGTGATTGAAAGGTAAATAAAAGTGACGAGTGAACAATTTTTTGAAATCAATTACTTTCAAATATGAAGATAGTTGAATCACAAATTTGAGAAGATAAACTTATAAAAAATATCATAAGCATTATAAATTTCTGAAATGCTTGAAAAATTATTGATTCAAGTATATGATCTATACAAGCTTTAAATGATGCATTTGTTAATAGTCCAAAAATAATAAATAAATTTCAAGAAAATGTTAAACTTTTAGCGAGATGAGATATTTACTTAGCTTTGAAATATTGACCAACAGAAGGATTAAAAAAACATTTAGAAAATAAATGACAAATAAATGACATAATAAATAAATTAATTTCTTCTCAAACTACTCAATTAGAATCAAATATTAACTCAAAATTATCTGAATCTATTAGTGTTTTAAAATCTCAATTATCTAAGGAAACAAATCCTGAAAAAAGAAAAGAAATGGAAGAGATTTTAAATAGATTGTCTGATGGTAGTGTTAGATCTACTTTTCTTGATAATGTAAAGTTTAATTTAACTTGAGTAATTATAAGTTTAGTTAAATGAAATGAATGAATTTTAGCTTGAACAAGTGTGTCAAATTGAAATTTGGATAGTCTAGTTAAAGATGTTACTTGAAATTTTATTAAGTGAGTTAATGTAAGTATATGATTCTGATTTAGTAATTGAAAATTTAACCCATGAATTTGAGTACATGTGCCTTATGGGACAGAATTATCTGAGTGATTAAAATGGGAATGAAGTTTTGGTTTTGTAATGTTGTTTCCTTATTTAGTAACTTGACTAAAGTATAATTATAATTTAGATGATGTTAAAAAAGCTTGATTTGAAAATTTTGACGAAAAATCAAAAAGTTTATGATTATATGTTAATGTATCAACACTTTGATGGGGGCTAACTGCTACAGCAAAAGCTGAAAAATTTCCTGGAATTGAAACAAAAAAAGATCAATTAAAAGCTATTCTAAATTGATTTTATGACAAAGACTGAAAAATAATTGAAAAAGATCAATTAACAAAATTAATTGAAACATTTACTTCAAAATATAAAGAAAAAGATAAGTCTATTTTAGTAAAAGAGATAAATGATTTTTATAATATAGTTTTATGAATTGATAAAGAATATGATAAAATAACAACCGATAAAAATTATAAATTATATTTAGTTAATAACTTAAAATCTAACATCATTGATACATGGTATGAAGCAGTTTTAAATAATGCTATTCAAAAACAAGAAAAGTGAATTCCAGGTTGGGATTTTAGTTGAGTAAGTTTAGGTATACAGTTTTTGAATCCTTTTAAAGATTGAATTTTAAATACTCTAAAAGCATTAATTCCTTTTTGATTTCATTTTGAAAAAGTAAAAAAATCTTATGTACAAGATAATGAAAGAAATTTAGAAACAAATACAAAAAATATATTTGGTATATGATTTGATAAGAAGTCTATATCCAGTATTGATGAATTATTAAGTACTTTAAACCAACAAGCATCTACAATTCAAAATATAGCTAGCTTTGAAAAAACAGAATCATGAGATCTTGTTAGACTAGTATTAAGAGATAATGATAAAATAAAAGTTAATGTTTTAGTTAAGACCTGAGAAACTAAAGAAGTAAAACTGAATGAAGATTGAAGTATAGATATTTGAAGAGTCTCAAATATTTCATGGATGACACATATAACATGAAAAAGCTGAGAAGAAGTAACAATAGTAATTTGATCAAGCAAAGATGAACTATGATCTTGAAAATGAACTTTGTGAACTGTAAATGTACTTGATCATAAAGATACTTTTAAATCAAATAAACCATCTTCTATGGTTGATTCAAGATTAACTTGAAAATGAGTTGAGTCATTTGATACTGGCCATTTTGAAAATGAGCTTACTAGTAAATTACAAAATAAATTCTGAACTTATTTTGAAAAAAAAGATTGAGTTTTATATATTAAATCAATTGAATGATATACTTATAATTGAATAAAATGATGAGATAAAATAATTTGAAAATGAAAATTATCAATTGATGAATCATCTAAAATTATAACCTTTATTTCATCAAATTCTCCTATTAGTTTAGATTATACTTGAGAAACAGATAAAACTGAAAATATAAATACTTCAGAAGTAAGAGATTTAAGTTTGGATTCATTAAAAGCTGAGGTAGAACCATTAATTAAGGATTCTAAAAAATGATTTTTATGAATTGCAATTGACTTTCCTAATGAATACAAGAAATTTAATTCAGATTTATTAATGTTTACAGAACCAGTAAAAAAAAGTAAATCAAAAGTAGAAAAAGAAAATGTTTTAAAATCTCTTAATGTACTATTGAGAAAAAGATGAATAAGTCTTACAAATATATCTAAAGATGATGATAATATCTTATTTATGAAAAAATTGTCTATCATAAAAGATGCTATGAGTATGGATTATACGAATTTACATGACCTAGAGACTTTAAATAAGAAAAGAGAAATAGTAACAAAATATATTAATGATATATTTTGAAATAATAATTTATTAAAAATAGACTGAGTAAAAAACTGATTATCAAAATCAAAGGCACTTAACTATTCTCTAGAATTACTTAATAATCCAGGTTTATGGAATAGTCGTGAATGATATATAAGAAATCTTATAAATTATACTACGGATCAATCTATCGATACAAATTTAGCAAAACAATTATACTTTATGCTTATGCCTTCTAGTATAAAACTTGCTACTGATAGTAAATGATTTAAAAAAACTTACTCTAAATTACTATGAGAAAAATATAATAATTATAATAGAGAAAAGTGATTTATAAATGTAGTTGATAATTATACAAATGATAAAAAACTACTTAAAACTATAATTGATTATAGAGATGAATCAATAATTAGGATGTGAAATTCCCCAGAAGCAAAAGATTCTGATATGTTATTCGCATTTAATGCATCATATAAGATATCTTCAACAGAAAAATGACAAAAATCATTATGAAGAAGTTTAGATTTTATGCCAGCTTGAGTATGACAAATGATTTCAAATAGTGAGATTAGTATTAAAGATAATAAATTTAAAGATTTTATATTAAATACTTTAGTTAACGAAAAGAAATGATACTTTACTTGACTAAGAAACTTATTATCGCTTAAATTATGAACTGCATTAAATGAAGAGCAAGTAAAAACTATATTAAAAACTTGAAAATTAACCGAAAATGTCAATTGAAGAAAAGTTGAGATAAATATGCCTACTGAATTTGTTTTCTTCTTATCATGAAGATGTGAGAATGAATCATTTTGAGTTAGATTAAAGGAATGATTAAGTATAAAAACAACTGAGACAGTAAGGGAACTTGTAGATGGGAAATGGATATTAAGAGATGTAGTAAGAGAAGTATATATGTGACCAAATGAGTTCAATAATATTGTTACTAATGAAATATATAATCTTGTTGGAGAAAATGATGAATTTGTAGTTTGAGGTGCATTTGGGGTGGAGAGAGAAAAACCAGTTGAGACATGAACAGAGACAGAAGAGACATGAACAGAGACAGAAGAGACATGAACAGAGAATGAAACATGAACAGAGAATGAAACATGAACAGAGAATGAAACATGAACTGAAAATGAAACATGAACAGAGAATGAAACATGAACTGAAAATGAAACATGAACTGAAAATGAAACATGAACTGAAAATGAATGATGAAGTAACCCTTGAACAACTTGAAATGAAACATGAAGTGAAAATGAATGAACATGAAGTGAAAATGAAT
>DYHI01000052.1 GCA_020724225.1 Candidatus Altimarinus sp.
TAAAAATCATTTTCTTGTTTCATAGATATTAGATAAGTATCAGATTTATATCATAAATTATATAAAGTATATTTTTTTATATCTCTGAAATCCAAATCCAATTCTGATTCATCATAATATTTTATTATTATATGAGATCATTCATTCAAGTTAGAATCTTCATTATTTAATAATATATTTGCTCAAGGAATAATTGGTAATCAAAGATAGTTTTTTATTTGTTGTCAGCTCATTAAAATATTATTTTTTCATTCTATATAAGCACTTCAATTAATTCATACAATCTTTGCTCATCATTTAAATTTTACATTTTTATTAGCATTTATAGTCAAAGATTCAATTTTATTTGGATCATTTACATAATAATCAATAGTTACAGGTGAATTTCAAGTATACAATTTAGTATTTGTAGATAATGATACTATTTTCTTAGATTCTATATCATTTTTTATATCAATTAATTGCTTAGTTTCCATAATTATATCAGGGTTTACATTATTTCAGACTGATTTTATTATTGCTAAGTTATCTCTTACATCATAATGAAGAGCTTTTGAATAAATAGTAATATCATCTATGCTTTCAAAAGAATCAACTATTTCTTTTCTAATTTTTTGAGGAATGTATGCATCATATCATATATTTAAATATTTATCTATAATTGTAAAAAACTCCAATCTGAAATTATTTAAATCATCTCTTGTTGGTGCATCAAATGAAAAATTTATGTATCAATTTTTTGAAACACTTTCTTTTGTATTATTTAATGCTTCATAATAAACTTTTCAATTAAAAAATTTATTATTATTTATACTTAGATATTCAATTCAAGACAATACATTATTTTTTACTGGAGTATTTGTAGTATTTTTTTTCATAAATAACTCCCCAGAAACCATATAGAAAAACTCTTCATCTCAGTCATTATCAAAATCCATATGAGCTAATTTTTCATCTCATTTAAGTTCTTCCACATAATCAAATAATCTATAACTTATTCCGTTTTCTCTTACATAAATACCTTTATAGTCGTATTTATAGTTTGGGTCTGAACTACAAGAATTTGTAGATGAATTATCAGTTGAATTAACATCTTCTGCAACCAATAAATTATTTTTGAAATTTTCAAGTCATCATTTTACTCTAGATAACAATGCTTTTCAATCTTTTTCTAAGTCTTCTTTTTCTTTATTTTTATCATTATACAAATTCATTGTAGCCTTTAGAGCATTTAGATTATGCTTTCTTAATTGTTCATTATACATAGCTATATCACTTCATTTTTCCTCAGATATAAACTTGATTGTATTTGGTTTATTTAAGTTTTTAATAGATTCTTTTTGTTTTTTTGTTTTTTGTATTTCAGTATTGACAATATCTTTAAGTGTATCAAACTTTTGTCTATTATTTTCTTTTAACTCATTTATTAGTCTATCTTCTTTTGAGTAAGTCATATCAGATACTTCTTTCCATAATCTTCTAAGTTCTTCTGTTTTTTGGTCAGATTGGACTGATTTACTCGCAATATTTTCGTTTACATATGATAAAAATTCTTTATTTGAAACTTCCTCATTTTTATTTTTATCTATATATTTTACCAGATTATATATAGAATATGCGGCAAATTTTGAGAAATTACTTAAAGATTTTTCAACTATTTTTTTATCATTATCTATATTAACTTCTCTATTCATTCATGTTTGATTTGATAAATCTATATCTATATTGTTTATAGGAAGTCTGAAATCCAAATCTGGAATACTTATATTAAACAGATTTACTATATTATTAGTAAATGAATTTAAAGGAGCTACTCATTGTTTTGCCATTTCAGTTATAAAATCTACTTCCAATTCGAAGTTTACATATGTAGTTACCTTTATAGCATCTATAAAAGGAAATGAAAATTGTGGTAAAGATATTTGTAAAAAATCTAATGGTAAAAATCATTGCCTTTCAGTAATATATGAAATCTGATCTCAAGCTCTCCGTTCTGGAACCAATGGATTAAACTTAAGTATACATTGAACCAAAGTAATTATTTTTAAGATATTTAATACTCATTCTATACTTCAAAGTAGTTTTGGTAGTTTTGGTGGAGGTGGTAAATCAGGCAATTCTATTTTTGGTAAAGTTGGTAAATCTGGTAAAGTTGGTAATTCTAAACTAGGTAAAATTGGTAATGTAGGAAGAGAAATATTTATAGTTGGAACTTTTGGTAAATATAAATTCGGTAGAGTAGGAATAACTATTGGTCTTACATTGAATTTAAAATCTGGTAATGCTATAATTAATCCTGCTTTTATATTATGTAAATCTATGATTATATTTGGCCATTTTGGAAATTGGATAACAGGTATTTTTGGTATTATCATACTGATAAGCTTCCACATAAAAGTCATCAAATCATGCCTTTCATTTTTACACTCTTTACAACTTACTTCATAATCTACAAACAAATCTATAAGTAGTTGCCATGATTTAAGTACTGCTTTTATAAGTATATATGCTTGTACCCAAGCTTTAAATCTTTCTCAATTAGCTCATAACCAACCACCAAATAAAGTTGTAAGAGTATCTATATTGCAAAGTATTTGATCTAACCGTTCTTCTTTTTTGTTTAGAAGTGAAATCAAGTCCTCTGGAAATCTCTTGTAATCCTCAATTATTTCTAAATTTTTATCTATCGAATTTAAAAGTCAATTTGCATCAACAATTATTTTACATCCTGCAGGGTCTGAAGAATCTCATATACATGCTCAACTTATATTCCAATCTTTTTTTGCTTTTTCTATCTCTTCTTCCCATTGTTTTTTTGTTGTTTCAAAACTAACTTTTGCTTTAAGTAATGAAGTTTCTGTAATCCATGGAATATTTACATTTACAGTTTGTTCTTGAATTGATATAAGTGGAAGATTTCAAATGAATTCATATACTCCTTTTATTCAAGAAATAGTTTGTGTTGGTTTAAAATCTTTTTGCAATCATAAGTTTTGTGCTTTTAACGACAATACCATACAATCAAAATATCATTCATCTGATGAAGTTTTTGAAGAACAAGATTTTGAATTATACTGACTATTTACAGATTCAATTTCAGATTTAACTTGATTATCTTCCAAAGCTCATTTCTGTTTTCATTTTTCATATGCTTTACTTACATTATCAAAGAAGTTTGTCCAACTATCATCAAAAACTCAATCAAAGTCAGGAAGGATTACAATAATAGAAGGGAAACTTGTAAGTTTTGTTACTATTTCTTCTATCTGCCTATCTACCCAATCCATTAAAAATGCAGGAAAATCAGTTATCCAAATATTTTGAATTTTTATTACATCTTTTAAATTTCATTTTTTTAAAGCACTTGTATCTATATCTATAGAAAAACTTCACATTCAAGGTTCATTTCAAGCTCAAATTGTAATCAAAGGATTAGCAGGCATATTTGCAGTTTGTCTACTCCCTTCCGAAGCTATCGTAGAAAAAGTTTCTTTAATAGAAGACATTACAGAACTAGATTTATTTCAATTCTTGTATTTCAAATAATTGTTTACAAAATCATCTTCAAACCTAAATCAATTTGAAGAATTTTTTACTTTTTGCTGACAACTTCAATTTACTACATCATAATTTCAAAAATTTATAGGATTATTTTTTTCGTTTACATCTCAATCAGATCCATCTCATTCACATCATATAAGCGGTTTAGCTGCAACAACACAGTTTCATCATTGCATAAAAAATGGATAAATTCACATTGGAGTTAATCAATATGGAGTTGCAATATTATCTGAAAAACATGCAGCAACTCAAATAGCTCAAGTAATAGTAGGAGTTACAAAAAGACGAAATGGACCAGGAGCATATCAAAAAATTCATCAAGCTCAAACTGGACAAGGTGGCCGAGTAAATGCATATGGAGGACAAAATGTCATCATTGAAAAAGTAGGTAATCAACTTGTTGTTACTCAATATTGTGAAATTCAAGCCGGAGCTATAGGAAATCAAAACAATGTAAGTGAACTACCAGGGGCTAATGGAGCTGCATTTAGTGGCAAAGAAAGACAAGATCAACCTCAAAATCATTTACATAATCACTGCGATATAAAATTAATTCCATCAATTATTTCATCTGTAGTGTCATTTATAGCATCCAAGAAATTTCAAGTATCTTGTCAATTATTATTATACTTTGGAGTAGAATCTTCATCATCTGGGATTCAATCACCATCACTATCCTTAAACAAATCAGAAACAGCTCAAGAAGCAAAGTCTTTAAAATCAGAGTTATCGGTGCTATTAGCACTATTCACTAAATTATCTATATAATCTGGAACTCAATTTCAATTTTCATCTATTTTATTTAGTTCTAAGCTTCAAGGTAATACCAATTTATCAGCATTACATGATGCTTCAGTTTTTCATTTATCATATGATCTTGTTCAAGTAGATCTATACAAATCAACATCAATTATACAAGATTTATCATCAGGTTTTAACATAATATCTCCATAATTATCATCACCAACTTCTCATTTTTCAAATAATCAAGTTTCTATATATCCATATGTCAAAGGCAGAGTTTCAACTTGATATTCAAAACTAAACTCATCTCCAGAATTTAATTTGAAATTATCAATCAAAAAGTCATATGTTCAAACATTGTATTTTATAGTTGTTCAACTCTTACTTGTCTGTAGATTATTTCATGAAAAATCAAAATAAAAATAATCTTCTATATTTTCAGCATATGCAATTCAAGTTTTTGTAGTATTTGATACATTTGTTAGTTTAACAGATATATTAACTATGTCTCATGCATTTAAATTTCATCAATTTACATCTGTAAATATTTTTTCAACTTTTACTCAAAAATGTGAAGAATAATCACTTTTTACAAAAACAGTATTTTGCTCATTATTATCACTTTGATAATAATAAATATTATCATTTGAGTATTGTAATAAATCATTTATTCAAGTAATTGTATCACTATCATAACTACCTAATTCTTCACTATCAGGTGGATGAATTTCAAAATTATTTACATCATCTGCAGTTAAAATACTTCAACTATTTACTATATTTACAGCTCAAGTACTATATGGAATCTTTACAAATAATAGACTATCAATAAGTCTTTCATCAATTTGAAATGAATCAATCGTTCAAGTTCAAGCCTTTTTCAATTCATTTATAAGCTCTTCGTTTGATAAAATTAAATCTTCTACATTTTCATTTTGAAAAGTTGGAATTCAGTTAAAATAAACTGCTCAATTTCAATCTTTTGGAGATGAATCAAGTTTAAGTACATATCAATCTCAAACAAATTTTTTATCAAATTCAGGATTTGAACTAGTATTAAATTTTCAGTAAAAAATATGGATTTCTCAAGCTGTATCAAGAGTTACTATATCTTTTACTCAATCATTATCCATATCAAAACTAGAAGTACGAACTATACTTCAACTTAAATTAAATTTATCTTTTAGTGAAATTTTTGTAAAGTTTTTTTCTACATTGTTTAGTATATATGGCTCTCAATAAGCAACATAAAATATATCATCATATCAATCTCAAGTAAAATCTCATGCCTCTACATTTGGTTTATTTCAAATTTCTGGGAGATAAACTAAATTACCCATATTTTCAAATTTAACTCCATTTTTATTTTCAAGTAATTCAATATATCAGTTTGATTTTATCAAAGCTATATCTTCGTATCAATCTCTATTATAATCAAACATCTTATAATTTACATTTTTTATGTCTTTTGATAAAAGTTCTCAAATAGTACTGTCAAAACTTCTTTCTTGATTTGTTCAAGGTAATTTCTTTTTGATATTTTTTAGACTTACAACTGGATCTCATAAGTTTATCATAGAAAATGATGCATATTTTTTTGTTGACTCTCATATAGACTCACCTCATGCAAAAAGTAGCAATGATTTATTTTTTCATTCCCATCAAACTCATTTACTATCTTTGAAATTTTCAAAAGATGAACTATTTGAAACAGAGAAATCATCCAAAGAACTCTTGTCATCAAATGGATCATTATAATAAATATTTAATACTTTATTTTCCCCTGTATCAAGAATCCTATCACCATATAAATAACTATTTAGATAT
>DYHI01000006.1 GCA_020724225.1 Candidatus Altimarinus sp.
TTTAGAGATTAGAGATTAGAGTTTAGAGATTAGAGTATTTGGTTAATTAGCTAATATTCTCTTCTCTAAACTATCAATTACAAACTAAAATCTAAAATGAGAATAATTCTCAAAATAAATTTGACTTAAAAAAATTTAAGAATATATTTTAGGAAATGTTAGAAATAACATTTCCTATTTTAAAATTTAACTAAAAAAATATGACTTGTTGCGAATGAGAAATCCTATTTCACCAAGTGAAAATAGATTGTGAAGCACCTAATTTTGATTTACCTGCATATAATCCTCTAACTGATGATGAAACTAAAGTAAATTTAGAAAGTTTGAAAGGAAAATGGGTAGTATTATTTTACTATCCTGCTGATTTTACTTTTGTTTGTCCTACTGAATTAAAAGATATGGCAAATGAAAGAGATAGATTTGAAACTCTTTGAGTTGAAGTACTTGCGGCATCTACTGATACAGTTTTTTCTCATAGAGCATGGGTAAAACACGAAAGATTAATGCAAAATTTCCCTTATATTATGTTAGCTGACCATAACTTAGAAGTAGCTGATGCTTACAATATACTTGATGAAGATTCAGGAATCGCTTGAAGATGAACTTTTGTAATAGATCCAGATGGAATCGTAAGAGTTATAGAAGTAACTTCAGGGCCACTAGGAAGAAATAGTGAAGAACTTATAAGAAAAATTGAAGCTCTACAACATATGAGAGCAAATCCTGGTATAGCTTGTCCTGCTAAATGGGTAAAAGGTAATACTACACTTACTCCATCAATAAAAATTGCTTGAGAAGTTTACGAAGCAATGAATAAAGAAAAAACTTTGTAGTCTCACAAAAAAATAGTTTGCATTCGCAAACTATTTTTTTAATCTAAATTCTATATTTTCCAACCACTCACCTAATCATATTATATGATCAACTTTCATATGAATAATTCTGCATTGTTCCCAAATACTTTCAGCAAGTAAATAATCTACCCACTTTTTATTCCAAGTTAAAAAAGTCTCAATCAAATCATCTCTTCATTTTAGCAAATCACCCAATGTATTTCACTTTATTTTCTCAGCAAACTCATATCTTGAATAATTTGATTTCATTTTAAAAAAAAATTATAAATTACTTATTTTATATATAATTTTATGAAGCTGTCAAATACAAATTAAAAATTACTTTATGATTTAATAATTTTTCCTTATAATTCTAATCTCTAATCTATAATCTCTAATCTACTATGAAAATCCTTGTTTCTTGATCTATGGCATATGATTACATAATGGACTTTGGTGATAGTTTCAAAAATCATATAATGCCTGATAAAATACATATGTTAAGTGTAAGTTTTTTTACACCAAAACTATCAAAAGAAAAATGATGAACATGACACAATATAGCTTACAATATGTGACTTCTATGAGAAAAAGCAATTTTACTTTGAGCTGTTTGAAATGATTTTACAGAAAAAAGTGAAATAATTGATTATAGTAATTTACATAGAGTTGAAGATAATCTTACAGCTTCATGCTACATCATAAATGATAAAGACAATAATCAAATCTCAGCTTTCTACCCTGGTGCTATGTCTGAGGCTAGTAATCAAGATGTACCTACATCTATTGATATATCATATGCAATCATATCTCCAAATGATAAAGAAACAATGAAAAAACATTTAAAACAAGCATATCTTGCTTGAATCAAGACATTTTTTGATCCAGGGCAACAGATAACAAATATAACAAAAGAAGAATTAATTGAGTGTTTAAATTATACTAATTATTTGATTCTAAATGATTATGAATACTCTATATTTTTAGAAAAGACTTCAATATTAGAAAATGAGTTAATAGAAAAAATAGAAAAAGTAATAATTACACTATGAAAAGAAGGGGTTAAAATAATAGATAAGAATTGAATAGAAAAAATTGAAGCTATAAAAGATGTAGAGGTAGTAGATCCAACTTGAGCTTGAGATGCTTTCAGAGCTTGATTAATTGTTTGACTTCATAGATGAGAAACATGGGAAAAATCATGTAAGATGTGAGCATTAACTGCATGTTATTGTATTAAACAATACTGAACTCAAAAACATTTTTTCACATTTGATGAGTTTGAGACAAAGTTATCTTAAATAAAAAAGAACCTAATTAGGTTCTTTTTATGTTTCTTGCAATTGTTTTATTATTTTTTTGTTTATTGTTTTTACTAATAGATTTAATTATAATATCTACTTTTGAAGTATCTCATTTATAAAGAACTAATAAAATATCTCTCATTGAATATGATTGTAGTAACAATGTTTTTCAAATCAAATTTACAAATCCAGATCTTCATCAAGAAGTTATACTTGAAAATCTTAATGAAATTTCTTTTAATCAAGAATCAATTTCCCTTACACTTTTTATAAGTGCTTCTCAAAAATTCATTCATTTTTCTATATTTTCTTCAAATTTTTGTTTCCATCAATTATTCCATACAGTTAAAATTATACTTTTATTTATCTGTTCATTTTTTGGTCTTATTCAAGACATAGCTACTGTTTTTCTTTGTTCATCAACTTTTTGAAGCACATCTTTTACCCTTTCATTTGTTTCTCAAAGTGCAATCAATATTTCTTCTATATTTTTTCACTTTGCATCATCAAATAAAATTCAAGCTATTCTTCTTTGAAAAGCTCTTACATCAGAAACAACTCAAGGATAATAAGCTCTAGAAAATGATAATAATCATGATGTTAAATCATTTTCAACCAATTTATTTGCACTTCTTAAAAATGCTTTTGAAAAAGGTTCTCAAGAATTTATTTGCAAATCAAATTCATGTTTCCATCATCATTTTTGCCATATCTCAACTATATCATCTTTCAAAAGCATAGTTCTAGTCATATAAATTCTATAATCAATAAGGATTATTTAATTTTATCCATTCGTCTCACTTAGGTAGTTCTGGAAACTTAATATGATTTTTTTCTGATTCATATCTGATTTTTGCTTCAACTGATTTCAATGATGGTTTTGGGAAACTTAGTTCAGTATCTCATAAATAACCTTTTTCTCTATCAGATAATTTATTAACTACATAATTTCTTCTTAATGCAGTATTTCAATCTGTCCAACACATCAATTTTTGTGAGTATCAAAAGTTTCATAAATCAACTCATTCAAGTATTTCTCAATTTACTATAACCTTTGAATTCACAAAATCTCAAAATGCTCAAAATCAATTATATAAACTATACTCATCAGTTGATAAATATTCAAATCATTCAGAACTAACTCATTTTAACAAGCTTCATTTATGAAATACATAATTTTTATCTACAGCATATCATCATCCTAAAACCTTAAATGTATCTTTATCAGCATTTTCTACTACTATTTTTGTAGGACTATGATATTCAGGATTAAACTCATAGTAAACATTTCAATTTTCATCTAAGCTATACCCTAGTCAAAAAACTCATTCTACATTAGTTTTTATATCTTCTACTTGTAAACCTATATCACTTAATCACGATTCTGTTACTTCAGTAATCATATCAAGTAAATCAGAAACAGTACCATTTGTTTCTCAAAAATCAGGATTATCAGTATTAAAATTCACTCATTTGATTTCAACTGAATTTAAAGAAGTTTTTGTAGTATCAGTATCATTATTTAAATTATCATATCAAGGAAACTCTGGAGTGTGTGGTCAAGACATAAAAAAATAGTTTAAAATATAAATCTTCTAAATTATACAAATATTTATTATATGTCAATATATTTTTCTTTATGAATAATTATAATTTAATTATTTCATCTTCCTGCTTTCCACAACTCAGAATAAATTTCAGGAACAAATCAATTAATTCATACTTTTCTACTCATTTCAAAATTTCAAATTTTCAAGTTACTAATCTTAAAACCATATTTTTACTATTTTATTAAATTTTGGAATAATAATATATATAATTAAAATAAAATATGTCAATATTTTTTAAAAAATAAATTCTTTAAAAAACAACTTTTCGATATAATCATTTTCGAAATGTTAAATTTGAAATTATGACTTTTCAATTATTTAACATTTAAAATTTAACATTTAAAATTCCAAAAATGGATTTCGTAGAATGAAAATACAAAGTTGCCGATATGAGTTTAGCTGATTTTGGTAGAAAAGAAATAACAATAGCTGAAAGTGAGATGCCTGGACTTATGGCTATAAGAAAAAAATATGCTTGACTTAAACCACTTGCATGAGCAAGAATTACAGGGTCTCTACATATGACTATACAAACTGCTGTTTTAATAGAAACTCTTGTAGATTTATGAGCAGATGTAAGATGGGCAAGTTGTAATATATTTTCAACTCAAGATCATGCTGCTGCTTGAATTGCTGCTGCTTGAATTCCAGTTTTTGCATGGAAAGGTGAAACTCTAGAAGAATATTGGTGGTGTACACTTGAATCACTTAGTTTTCCTGGATGACTTGGTCCAAACTTGATAGTTGACGATGGTTGAGATGCTACTTTATTTGTACACAAAGGATATCAAGCTGAAGATAATGCTTCTATCTTAGATAAAACTCCTTGAAATCAAGAAGAAGAAATTATATTGAATTTACTTAAAAAAGTTTTAAAAGATACTCCAAACAGATGGCATACAGTTATGAAAGATTTGAAATGAATTTCTGAAGAAACTACAACTTGAGTACATAGATTATATGAGATGATGAAAGCTTGAGAACTATTAGTACCTGCAATCAATGTAAATGATAGTGTTACTAAATCAAAATTTGATAATTTATATGGTTGTAGAGAATCACTTGCTGATGGTATAAAAAGAGCAACTGATGTAATGCTTGCTTGAAAAGTAGTTGTTGTTTGTGGATATTGAGATGTAGGAAAATGATGTGCTAGATCTATGGCTACTTACTGAGCTAGAGTTATAGTAACAGAAATTGATCCTATATGTGCACTACAAGCAGCTATGGAATGATTTGAAGTAACCACTATAGAAGATGCACTTGATAGAGGTAATATCTATGTAACAACAACTTGAAACAAAGATATCATAACTATTGAACACTTAAAAAATATGAAAGATGAAGCTATAGTTTGTAATATCTGACACTTTGATAATGAAATCCAAGTAGACAAATTAAACAATTTTCCTTGAATTAAAAAAATAAACATAAAACCTCAAGTAGATCAATATGTATTTCCTGACTGACATAAGATATATTTACTTGCAGAATGAAGACTTGTAAATCTAGGTTGTGCTACAGGTCATCCAAGTTTTGTTATGAGTAACAGTTTCACAAACCAAACTCTTGCTCAAATAGATCTTTGGCAAAAAAATTATGAAGTATGAGTTTACAGACTTCCAAAATATCTTGATGAAGAAGTTGCAAGACTACACTTAGAACAAATTTGAGTAAAACTTACTAAATTATCAAAAGATCAAGCTGACTATATCTGAGTGGATGTAAATTGACCTTATAAACCAGAACATTACAGATATTAAAAAATAAATAACTCTCTGAATTCAGAGAGTTATTTATTTTTTAATTGATTTATCTTAACTATTTACAACATTTTGTTCCAATCTTCTTACATTATCAATTGCATTATTATCGTAAGGCCTTATATTTAAAATCTCTTCATAAACTTTTATAGCATCTTTTAGTTTTCATACTCACTCAAAAGAAACTGCCTTCATTTTCAAGAAGTCTATATTTTTAGGTTTTTCTTTTAGTAAAAAATTTACATATTTTAATGATTTTTCAAAGTTTTGGATTTCATATGTTAAATTTGCAAGCATTTCAATTACCTCAAAATCTCATTGTTTTCTTTCATGTACTTTTTCATAGATAACAACTGATTCTTCCAAATTTCATTGCATAGCAACTATAAATCAAAGCTTTGTTAGTATAGCAGTATTATCTTTATGAACTAAACACATATCTTTATAAATATATTCAGCATTTTTATAATTTTTTTCTTGCTCATATATATAAGCTAACTCCATATTTAACTCTTTATTGTATTTATCAATTGTTAGTCACTCTATTATAAGTCCTCTAGCAACATCATAATATCATTTTTCTAAATGAACTTTAACTTTTTTAAGAATCTCAGCTATTTTATTTTTTTCATCTTCAGATAGATTTTTCAAAGATGGATCATAAGTTTTCTTTATGCTTACTTTAGAACTTTCTTTGTTTATGCTTATAGTTTGTACAACCTCATTTTCTTCCTTTTTTATTGAAGAAACTAGTGTTTTAACTTTATGAAATATTTTGTAAAAATATGAGGCAGTATAATAAATACTATATCCTAAAGTTAAAATAAATATAAATAATTCTATTCTAAGTAAAATCAAATTTTCCATAAAAATAATCAATGTAATTTTTAAATTTTTGTTATTTTATCTAAATAAATTTACTTTTCAATAAATAAGTTTTATTAATTCTTGACAATAGTTTAATATATTTCATATTTTCCTCATTCTCATTTTCTTAATACTCATCTTATTTCCATCATTGAAAGAGTAATTGAGATTTCTGTTAATCAAAATCACATTTTTTTTACTAGTTCATCTATTGTAAAACTTTCAAGTAATAATGTATCATAAATCATATTTTCAAGTTGATTTTCAAATGATATTTTTTTCGTATTTTCTTTTATTTTTATACTTATATTGTATTCTTCTAAAATATCTTCACTACAAGTTACCATCTTTGCATTACCATTTTTTATTAAATTATTACATCAAATCGAGTTAGTTTTATTTATTTCTCCAGGAATTGCAAATATATCTTTTCCTTGCTCTAAAGCAAGATTTACAGTTATAAGTGTTCCTGATTTTTCTTGAGCTTCTATGACTAAAACTCAAGAAGATAATCAAGAAATTATTTCATTTCTAATAGGAAAATTATAAGCATTTCAAGGTTCTCATAGTGGAAATATAGATATAACTGCTCAATCTCTTTTTACTATTTCATCATACATTTTCATATTGCCAATTGGATAATCTACATCTATTCAAGTTCATATAACAGCAATAGTTTTTGAGTTATTTTTCATAGTTTCGATATGTGCTGCACTATCACATCACATTGCTCATCAACTTACAATTGTGAAATATGAAGAAATACTAGGAACAATCTTTTCAATAGCTTTTTCTCAATAACTAGTCATTTTTCTAGATCAAATTACAGCTATTTTTGGAGAATTATTTATTTTTCATCTTATATAAAGTAAATATGGAGGATTTGCAATTTCTTTTAGAAGTTTAGGATATTTTTCATCAGATATTTCAATTATATCAACTCCCCTATCTTGCAGTCTTTTTTTGATTTGTCATAAATCTATTTTTTCTTTTCTTGATATTATATTACTTATTTCATCATCTTTAAAATAACTCTTCAAAGTTTTATAACTCAAATTTTCATAAAAATCTTTATAATTTTTATTTACTTCAAAAATTAAAGAAAGTTTCTTTTGAGTAATTCATAAATAGTGTAGTGCTACAAGGTAGATATTAGTATTCATTATTTTATAATTATTTACTTAAAATAAACTCACAAACTAACAAGTCATAGTATAATTATTGATAGTAATATATCCTTTTTCATCGGTTTATCCTGAAAAAATATATAAGACAATATTAAGATAAATGCTAGATATACAAAAGAAATAAGTATGTTCATAACCATTCATAATTCTCATATAATAAAGAGAGATAACAAATATGCTAAAGCTCAAAATAAACTTGATACAAATGAAAATTTATAAAAACTACTTCACAATTTAAAAATACTTTTAAATTCTTTCAAATAAATAACTAAAAATAAGGAAAAAATAGTTGCTAATATAGAATCAATAATGAAATAATCAATAGATGATAATTTTATAACTAAATAGGCAATTATTAAAAGTCTAATTGATAATAAAAATTGATTAAAAATAAATAGTTTCACATTGTTTGAAATAGATAAGTTTTTGAAATCTACAGCAGAAAATATGATTATAAAAGATGTTAATAATGTAATAAAAAATGATGTTTTAGAAATATCATCTTTCAAAAAAAGAAATGAAAATACAATTATTAAAACTTTATTTAAGTTCGAATATGGAGTAAGTGTTGAGATTTTTTCTACTTTATAAACCTTTTGATTTATGTGATTTTGTACAATTCAAAGTACAATTACTAAAATACTTAATAAAATTACTTTTACATCCAAAAATAAACTAGTTTCAGTAAGTAATAAATAGTACAAAGCAATTAAAAGATAACTAAAACACCAAAGAAAATAAATAAGTACGGATGATATATTTTGATCACCTGAAATTGATTTTTTCCAAAAGATAGTTGAAAAACTCGAAAGAAATGCACTAATTATTCAAAAAAACATTTTTAGTATTTAATTTGTAAATTTGATAAATTTATATATATTTTTATATAAAAGTAAATTCTAATTTTTATTATATGTGATTAGAAGCTTGAATTTTCTCTGAAGATAAAAGTAAAAAAAATACACAGAAAGAAGTTTTAAATTCTGAACAAGAAAAAATTCTTGATTTTCAGAAAAGAAAAGAAAAATTGAGACAACAAATAGAAACTAATAATGAGTTAACAAGACTTAGAGATTTACTTGAATCATGAGATTTAAGTATTGAAGATTTCTATATAATTGAAGATATAGTAAATCATATAGAAATAGATGAATTTGCAGTATCAAAAATATTTGAAAAAATTGATGAGATAGGAAATAATCCAAAAATAGACTTATATTTACCTTTGAAGTTAAGAATAACAAAAGAAGAATATTTACAGGCACTTAAAGATACTCAAAAAAGAGATGATTTACTAAAAAAAATTGATAAAGTTTTATGAGTATTAGCTCAGCATATAAGTTCTGCAAATTGGGATAGACTAGGAATATTTTCATCATTTCTATGATTACTTGATAGAAATCTAGTGATAATACAAGAAAACACTATTGATATAAAAAATAGTTTACAAAAATAATTTTAAAAAATGGACGAAAAAGAAATATTTATAAGACCTTGATTTTGGGAAGATATACAAAGCTCTGAGAAAAAATATGTGCATATAATAATGATAGCTACAAAACCTGATATTATAAAACAAGCTCCTTTATATCTTGAATTGAAATCCAGATGAGAACTTGTTATTCTTATACACACATGACAACACTATGATTATAATCTTAGTTCTTGAGTTTTGTTAGAATTTGGTATGTCAGTAGATGTTAATCTAAATATATTTTGACCAATTCACAAAAAATATAGTCTCATAATAGAAAGACTTTGAAATTTCTTAGTTGAACTAGCCAGCTACAAAAAAATCCCAGTTCCATATGTACACTGAGATACTCTTACTGCTACAACTGCCGATAAAGCAGCATTTTTAAATAAATTTGCTGTAGTTCACGTAGAAGCATGAATTAGAACTTACACTCCAAATAAACACTTTTTTAAATCACTTTTTATAAACTACGAAAGTGGAAATTTTGATTTTGATAAATACAGAGAAGAACTAATGGATTTTTCAATATACGAACTTGGAAGTATAGAGCCATATCCTGAGCAATTTGATACAAGATGAATTGAGGCAAGTACTGGTTATTTTGCAGCACCGGTTGAATTATATAAACACACATTGATTTCAGAATGATTTCCAAGAGAAAACATAGAAGTAGTTTGAAATACAGTTGCAGATGCAATAAAAATCTCAAAAACAAAAATTTGAGAATCAAAAGCTTTTGAAATTTACTCAAATATGAAGTGAAAACCTTTTATTTTTATCACTATTCACAGAAGAGAAAATTGTGAAGTAAAAGAAAGATTCCTAAGTATTTTCAATGCTATAAAAAAACTAGTTGAGGATTGAATTTATGTATGTTTCCTTGGACTTTATGCTTCAGAATTTGCTATAGACAACTACTGACTTAGAGATGAAATAGAAGAATTAAAAGAAAACTACAAAGATAATTTTGCATATTGACCAGCACTAGCACACCATAGCGAAGTTATAGATATGATTTCTAAAGCTTGAGCAGTTGTTACAGATAGTTGATCTATGCAAGAAGAGGCAAATATAGTATGAGTTCCTTGTATAACAATCAGATTTTGATCTGACAGAACTGAAACAATACTAGCTTGAACAAATATAATTGCTCCACCTGTAAATTCCCTACTTATCATAGATATAATAAAGTGAAGCATAAACAATGAAAAAATGAGAGGGAAAAATATCTACTGAGAAAATGTATCTAAAAAAATAGTTGATTGAGTTTTAGAAAAACTAAAAAGAAACTGAAAACTTTTCAGATTTGATCATGAAAGACTTGAACTTGAACAATTTTTTAATTGGAAGGTTTAGTTAAAATATTATAAAAATAAAATCTATTGACATTTATAAAAGTTATATATAATATATTTATTATTATAACTTTTATTAATTAAATATGTCTATAAATAAACCAGAAATATGAAAATTTAAAACATTATTGTATGCTGATATAACAACTCATGTTGTTAATTGACAAAATTTTATATCTTATAAAGTTCTATTTAATTCAGCTTTTGAAAATGAGGATGAAGTATTGGAAATATTAAATTATCTTGAAAATGCTTGAATTGACTATATGATTTCTTGTAATTGAAAAGATATAACTCATAGTAACTTAAGTTCAGCAGTATGAGAGATGTGTTTTACTATGGATGAATATACATTTTTATTCTTACAACATTATTTACAAAAAGCACATAAATGAAGTTATATATCAGCTAAAGTAGAAAATACAAGATGATATGTAACATGAGAAGTAGCTCTTTTATTACCAAATAATGCAAATGATTAATTCAATAACTGTATCAAGTAATTCTGAATTCAAAAAACTAGCTTCTGCAAAATTTCATGAATCAAAAATTAATTGAAAAACAATAATAAGTTATGATATAGATTTTGTAGATCCTTTGTTTGAAGATGATCTTTTGGATATTTTTGCATATATAAAAAATCTGGGAGTAAATCCTATGTTTTTTTGTAATTGAGATGAATTAACACTTGATAATTTAGAAGAATATGAATGGGAAAGCAGTTTTTCTTGTGATGAAGATACCTTTTTTGCACTTACAAAATATATGAAATTTGAAAAAATAAAAGAAAATTTATCTAAAAAAGCAAAAAATAATAAAGAAAAAACAAAAAATGAAGTTTGTTATCTACTTAGAAAAAAAGATTAAACAAAAATCTCGTTTCATTTGAAACGAGATTTTTGTTATTTCTTAAATCAATTTTGAAAGTTCTTGAGATTCTTCTTTTGTTAAATAAGCGATATATTTTAAAAAGTTTAATTTCTCTTGTTCTGTCAAAATGATAGAATTTGCAATTTGGTCTAACAAAGTGTTATCCTTTATTTGCAGTCTCCTATTTTTGTTGTAATTTTTCATATATTGTATATCATATGTAAAATACTATTAAGAAATATTTAACTACACATATATATTAAAACATATATTTTATATTATGTCAAATATTTAATAGTCTAAAGTTTATAGTTATTAGTTTAGAGAAAAAAATAATATTATTGTCTCTAATCTTTAATTTCTAATCTCTAATCTCTAATTTCTAATCTCTAATCTCTAATCTCTAATATGATTATTCTTTGAATTGATCCATGAACTACCACAACTTGATTTGCTATAAGTGAAAAAATATGACATAAAATCACTTTAATTGATTATGGTATACTAAAAACTATACCAAAAGTTTGAATTGATTTAAAGTTACTTGAAATCTGAAATGATATAAGAATGCTTATAGAAAAGTACAATCCTGAAATAGTAAGTATAGAGAAACTTTTTTTTACAAACAACATAAAAACTTGAATAGATGTATCTCATGCAAGATGAGTAATAATATATGAATGTATGAAACATAATTTAAGAATACTAGAATATACTCCACTTGAAGTAAAAAAATGAGTTACATGAAGCTGAAAAGCAAATAAAATACAATTACAAAATGCTATAAAGATAATTTTTAAATTGAAAGAAATACCAAAACCAGATGATGCTGCAGATGCTATATGACTTAGCTATATATGAGCTTTAAATTCGAGATAAAATTTGCTTTTATTGAATTTTTTATATAATTCAATTATTAAATTTATGGACCTAGCTTAACTAGAAGAGTGTCAGGATTCCGACCCCTGAAGACGTAGGTGCAATTCCTACGGTCCATGCCATAATTAAAACAATAAAAAATGGAAAACAATAATAATCTTGATTCACATAATATATTACATTGAGTATCATTATCAATGATAATGGATTATCTTATAGCTGAATATGGTTTCAAGGAATTAAGCGAATTAATAAGAATAAACTGTTTCAAAACAAACCCAAGCAAAGAGTCTAGTCTAAAATTTCTTAGAAAAACTGAGTGGGCCAGAGATCAAGTAGAGTGACTTTATGTAAGAACAGTAAGAGCAAAAGCAAGAAAGAAGTAATAACTTCTTTTTATTTTAGATCATTTTTAAATATTTAAATGAAAACTATTTTTTTAATTCCTCCTTCTGAGTGAAAACTTGTAAATTGAATTTTTGAGATTGAGAAACTAAGTTTTAATTTTGAAAAACCGATTTCAATAGCTATAAATGCAAGTGAAAAATGTTTAAAATGTAAATGAAATAGATACTCAGAAGCTATAGAATTAAACAAAACTATAGAAAATTCAAAAACTCTAAAAGCTATAGAAAGATATAGTTGAATTATGTATAAATACATAAATTATGAAAATATGTCAGAGAAATGAAAAAAAATCTTTGAAAATAATTTTTTAATTATATCTTGATTTTATTGATTAATAAAACCATTAGATTTAATATGAAACTATAAGTTACCGATTGAAACAAAATTACTTTATAAATTTTGGTGAGATAAAATTACAGAAAAATTAAACAATTTAAATCCAGATTTCATAGTAAATTTACTTCCTGAATCTTATTTCAAAGTTATAAATAAAGATAAAATTAATCCGAAAATAATTAATATAAATTTTCTTACAAATAAAAACTGAAAAGTTCAAAAATTAACTCACTGAGTTAAAAATATCAAATGAAAATTTATAAGAAATATTTGTGAAGAAGAGATAATAGATTATTATAAATTTGGGTGAGAAATAATAGATAATTGAAAAATTATTAATGTGAATTTTATTTATTAAGCCCTTATCATCACCTTTGCCTCATCATTTTTACCAAGTAATCAAACTCAAAAAGAAACTTTGTGATTTCAGTATTTTTTATTTATAGAATTAACTATTTTTGTGAGTTTATACTCATTATCCTTTGAGTGATAAGCTTTATCAAACAAACTTATTTGACGAGGTAAATAACTTCTAAATTCACTCATAACAACTCATGTAGAACGATAAAGCTTTGTATCATCAAAATTGTTTTTAAAAAGCCTCAATAAAGCATCAAGTAAATCTTTTCTTATATTTGTAAAACTAGTAAACTTATAAGTAAAATAATATGTATAAAAACTTTTATCTCTAAGCATAACAGAGATAGTTTTTATTTCTAGATTTTTATCACTTATTTCTTCAAAAACTTTATCAAAATTGTAAAGTATCTGTTCTAGTAAAAAGTTTTTATCTGAAGTCATAAATTTATTGAAACTACGAGTTCTGGAAATAGATTTTGCATTTGGCGACTTTTTTACCACAAAAGCATTTACTCACATAAGTTCTAACCACAAATCAGTTCAGTTTTTACCAAATATCTTTTTTATTTCCCAAAATCAAAGCCTAATAAAATCAAAAATAGTTTTTGCTTTAAATTTCAATTTTTCTTGTGAAGATTTTCAAATAAATGGTATTTTTCAAACTGCCAATGTTTTAAAAAGTTCAAATTCCATTTCTTTATCATATCATATATAAATTCAAAAAGGTTTATTTAACTTTGAAAATATCTTGGATTTGATACGAGTATTTGAGCACCCAATAGAAACAGTAACTCATATTTTTTCCAATATATCTTTTTGTAGATTTTTCAAGTAGGTATATAAATCTAGTTTATACATTTCAGGAAGTCAACTTATTTCACAAAAAGCCTCATCTATAGAAAATTGCTCAACAGAAAGCATATTTTCTTGCAAATATCCCATAAGTTTGTTCGAAATAAGTGAATAAAAATCATGATCTAATCATAGGAAAACTCCAGAATTTCCAAGTATAGTTTTTGCTTCCCACACAGGAGTTCCAGTTTTTACTCAAAGTGCTTTTGCTTCATAAGTACAAGCTATAACTATCTCATTTCCTACACATACTTTTTTCCCTTTCAGTTTTGGATTACGAAAAACCTCGCAAGCAGCAAAAAAACTATCACAATCTATATGTACAAATAATTTATTTGATTTTTTGAAAAGCATAGATATATTATATATACGATTAATATATCTATTATATACTATTTATACTTTCTTGCAAGAGAATTGATTTGATTATTTTTTGAAATAAATATAATATCCGTATTACATTGTAACACATAATATATGAATACAACTTTTTCGGTAAGAGTGGATCAAAAATTAAAAAATTCTTTCTTAACTAAAACAAAAGAAAGATGACTTGATGGAAGTGTTTTAATTAGATACTTTATGGAAAAATATAATACAAATCCAGATATAGTAAAATTTGATATTGATGATACTGCCTTTGATGACATGTTTAAAAATAAAGAAGTAATAGATAGATTATGAAAAATATCTAATAAACTTGATAAATTATGATTTTAGTAACAAATACTTTTTCAAAACTAGTAATAAAAATAAAATCAGTTTCTTTTGAAGATATAAAAATTGAGATAGATAAACATAAGTCATGAATTAATAATTTTAAGGAAATATGACTTATAGAATGAAGAAAAGTACTGAAATGATATTTATTGTCAAAAAAAGTAAGACTTGTTGTATTATTTCAAGAGAAAAATTGAAACTATATTCCCTTTTACTTAGCGAAAAAAGAGAGTAAAAATTGATATAATATATCAAAATATTCACTTACTAACTTAATATGAAAATTAGATAACATATTTAAAGATTTAGAAAATTGAGATTATAAAATTATAGATTAATTTAAAAAAATTATTTTTTGTTTCAAAATACAAAATGGGTACACTATAAAAAAATATTTAATTAAAAATTTCATATGAATTACTGAAAAACAATAACAACATATTTAGTTGACTGAAGTCCAACTTGAATAAAAACAGTTGAACTGTCAAATTGGATTTGAAAAGCAATTATTATACCAAGAGCAAAGCTAAAAGATGTAAAACAAAGACAAGAGGTATTACAACCAGCAATTTATTTTCTTTTTTGAAAAGATGAAAATTGAAATGATTTAGCTTATATTTGAGAAGCTGAAAATTTAATAAATAGAATTTGAAACCATGATACAAACAAAGATTTTTGGGATTTAGTTATTGCTTTTGTTTCAAAAGATAACAATTTAACAAAAGCTGATGTTAAATATCTTGAAGCTAGAGCTATTGAAAAAGCAAAGAAATTAAATAGATATATTCTACAAAACTGAGTTGAACCAATTCCAAATAACCTTCCTGAATATCAAGTTTCTACAATGAATGAATTTTTAGATAATATTGATTTACTTATTTCTGCTATTTGATATCCTATATTAAAAGAATTTACGAAAAATTTAAAATTGGAAAATAATGATGAAAATATATATTTTTTAAAAGCTAGAGGAGCTGAATGAAAATGATTTTTAACAGATGAATGATTTATAGTTTTAAAATGAAGCAAATGACCAATAAAAATGATTGATGCAGAAGTAAAAAATAAATGGTATGCATTTAGAAATAGGCCATTATTAAAAGACAAATGAATAATTAAAGAAGAGTGAGAAAATATTATTTTTATTAAGGACTACTTATTTTCTAGTCCAAGCTGAGCTTGAAATCTAATTACTTGAAGACCTGAAAATTGATGGATAGTATGGAAAAATAAAGACTGAAAGACTCTTGATGAGATAGAAAGAAAAAATTTAGAAAAATAAAAACGATTAATGCCACACCTAAAAAAAATCCTACAGGAGAAATTTAAGCTTGAAGAGTTTAGAGAATGACAATTAGAGATAATTGAAAGTATCATAGATTGACATGATACTCTTGTTTTTATGCCTACTGGATGAGGAAAATCGCTTACATATCAGTTTCCTGGAGTTATGAGACCTGGACTTGTTATCATCATCTCCCCTCTTATTTCGCTTATGAAAGATCAGGTAGACAAACTAAATGAACTTGGTCTTAGGACAGAATTTATAAACTCTACTATTTCCATTACTGACAAGAGATTTACACTAGATGAAATCAGTCAAAATATGCCGGATGAAGTTTGAGGTATAAAATTTCTGTATATTGCTCCTGAAAGACTCAATGATGAACATTTTTTAAGAATTATTAAAAATGTAGATATATCACTTATAGCTATTGATGAAGCTCATTGTATAAGCCAATGGTGACATGATTTCAGACCTAGCTATATGAAGATAAAATGATTTTTAGATGAATTAAAATATGAAAAATATTTCCCTACTGTAGCACTAACTGCAACAGCAACAAAAAAAGTAAGAGAAGATATAGTAGAAAGGCTTTGACTTAAAAATTACCGTATATTTACAAAATGATTTGATAGAAAAAATCTAGTTTTTATAGTTCGTGAAATCACAAAAAAAGAAGAAAAACTTAAAAAAGTAAAAGAAATAATACAAAAAACTCCTCCGTACTGAATAGTTTACTGTTCATCTATAAAAGCTGTAAAAGAAGTGTACGAATATCTAAAAGAAGAGTGAATAAATGCCTGAATCTATACTGGAGAAATGAGTGCAAACAATAGAGAGTCAGAGCAGAACAATTTCATGACATCAAATTATGATGTAATAGTTGCAACAAATGCTTTTGGTATGTGAATAGACAAAAAGGACATAAGATATGTAATTCACTATAATTTACCAGGAAGTATAGAAAACTATTATCAAGAAGCCTGAAGAGCCGGAAGAGATGGAAAAACAAGTTATTCGATTGTAATAGCTTCTTACCAAGACACAATTATTCAAGAGTTTTTTATAGAAAATGCCTATCCTCCAAAAGATGATATATTGAAACTTTATGATTATTTTTACAAGGACTTCAAATTATGAGAATGAGTATGAACTCAAATACTTAAAACCTATGCAATAATAGCAAAAGAAAGTGGGATAAACTGAGATATGAAAATATGAAGTATCATAAGAATATTTGAAAAATATGGTATTGTAAGAAGATGATTTGACACAGATGATAATACTTCAGATTTCAGATGAAGATGAATTACACTTTTACTTTGAAAAAAACTAGAAAAAGACATCCCTATTTTGTGGAATCACCAAGATGTACTAAAAAATGAAAGTTATTTCAAACTTGAACAAATAAAAAAACTCCTTTTCAAACCAGGTTGTAGAAAAAAGTTTATTTTGGAGTATTTTTGAGATGAAGAAGATTTAAGCAACTTGTGAGAAAACTGCTGAGTTTGTGATTATTGTATAGACAAGAAAAAACTTAAAGAAGCAGTATTCAAAGAAATAGTTCCTACAAATGTATTTTTTATAATTTTGGAATTTATAAAAAAAATAGATAATAGATTTTGAGCAAATATACTCGCAGGAGTTCTTGTTTGAAGCAAAGAAAAAAAGATCACAGAATGGAATCTAGATTTAAATTCCGATTTTGCAATACTTGAAGAATTCAACAAAGATGTAGTTATATCAGTTTTTGAAGTTTTGATAGATGCTTGATATCTATATAAATCTGACTGACAATATCCAAAAATATGACTAACAGAAAGATGAAGATTAGCTATTTTTAGTAATGGAATTTTACTTGATGAAAAAGATGATTTGCAATCAAATCTTTTTATGAAAGCAAGTAAATATTTAAATAAAGAGAAAGAAGAAAAAACAAAAAAAATTGAAAAGTTAAAAACGATAGCAAAAGAAGAAAAGATAGATACATACACACAGACTTTGGAAATGTATAATAATTGAATTTGAATTGACGAAATAGCAAAAAAAAGAGAATTAACAAAACAAACAATAGAATGACATATAATCTGATTGTATTCTGAGTGAAAAATCTCTCTATTCAATGTAATGAAATTATCAGAACTCGAAAAATTGAAGTTTATAAAAGATTTTTTAATGAATTCAAAAATAGAAGTCACTAAATTATCGGAAATAAAAGCTGAAGTAGACAAGGTAAGAAATGATATAAATTATGTAGACATAAAATTGTGTTTAGCGATGATTGAAAAAAAAGATATATAAAAAATGAGATTTAAAATTTATACTTTATAATTATTGGATCATTACTAATTGTATATTCTCATTTGTATTCTGCTTTTCAATCTTGTTCCATTTGAATTATTTTTGCATATCATTCAAATCAGTGTTTTTTTGCTAAATCCATTGCTAAACTTGTTGATTTTTCATTTCAATTGCTTGAGTGATACAATCATCAAATCAAGGTTTCTATATCTTTTTTTGATAAAAATCTTGTTTTATTTTCATCTTCAGCAATTTCTCTAAAAGTTTCTTCTGCTTCCTTTAGTTTTCATAGTTTATATTGGCTTACTCAAATGTTTAGATAAGATTTATAAAAGTATTGTCTTGCTTGAATATTGTCAGATTTAAATAATGATTTTGATCATTCTGCATATGTCTTCCATGCTTCTTCATATTTTTTCTCATTAAATAATTTATGTCATATAACTCTATGTAATATTCCTAAAGCAAATAATCAAGTTGAATCTCATGGATTTTTTGCTAATACTTCATCATATGTAGTTTTTGCTTCGTCAAATCTTCATAATTCTCTCAAAACTGCTGCTTTGTTCATAAGTAAAGCATATTGTTCTCCTTTGTTACTAGTTTTTGTCTTTTCAAAAAAACTAAGAGCTATATCATGTTGTTTTGTGTGAAGATATGATAATCAAAGTGCTTGATTATAATAATAATCATTTAAAAATATTGGATTTTTAACATCCTCTAAAATTCTAATCGTCATATGATAATTTCTTTTATCAAATTCTTGTAATCATTTTAGAAAATTAATTGATTCTTGTATTTGCTGTATGTTTTTTTTGAACTTATCTGGAATATCAGAAGCTTGTATTATTGTTATAGTTTTACTTTTTCATACAAAATCTATTTGTCATGAGTAAACGATTTTTCAATCTGTTAATCATTCTTCTTGATTTGATTCATATGATATTTTTTCATAATACTTTGAAGAAATATTTTTTAAAAATATGTTTAATAGTTCATTTTCTATTTCTTTAATTCTTGTTTCTAATCTATTTAATTTTTGATCTATTCATTTTGGTGATTTAGCTAATTCTCTACTTAATTCATTTAGTCATACAATAACCTGAGATAGTTCACTTAATAATCAATCCCTACTTTTTTCATACTCTGATTTTTCTTGATTTAATTCTTCTAGACCTGACATTTTGATAAGTTATATAGTATTTTTATTATTTTACTATATTTACTTATTTATTACAAATTTATTATTTTGTAAATTCTTTTAGCAAATTTACTATTTCAAATTCTCATTTTATTGCCTTGTACATATTTTTTATACAAGGTGTTCAAGATGCTAAAATAAGCTTACAATCTGTGTATTTACTTATCTCTACTGCTACTTCCCTAGCATCTATTCTAGGCGAAGTTTCTGACTTGTAACTTAGATCATGTTCTTCATCAATTATTATCAGTCATAAATCCGTATATGGATAAAACAAAGCAGATCTGGTTCAAATAATTATTTTTGCATTGTTTGTATAGATATCAATCCAGTTTTTTGTCTTTGTAGCTTCGCTTATAGAAGAGTTAATTATGATAACATCTTTTCAGAAAATAGTTTGAAATCTTTCAAATATTTGGTTTGTAAGAATTATTTCAGGCACTAGTACTAGTGATTGTTTTCATAGTTCTAGGTATTTTTTTACTAAATTTATGTAGACTTCAGTTTTTCCAGATCAAGTAACTCAGTAAAATAATGTATTTTTTGTTGTTCAAATTATTTCTTTGTAGGCTATG
Organism: Candidatus Altimarinus sp.; assembly: GCA_020724225.1. Lineage (GTDB taxonomy): Bacteria > Patescibacteriota > Gracilibacteria > BD1-5 > UBA6164 > Altimarinus. The sequence continues at coordinate 20,184 of DYHI01000006.1, forward strand.
CTCTGCTCTGGAGAAAGGTTTTTCGAATAATTAAAAACATAATTTAGGTCTTTTTTACTTACTAAATCAAACTTTTGTTTTTCTATTTTTTCTTTTAGATTTTTAGGAAAAAATTTAGAAGCAGATGAATGAATAGTAACAAAATAGTATTTTGCTATCCATTTTAATATTTTTATTTGGTAATCATGAAGTAATGGAGTCTTGAATTTTATTCAAATTATTGATTTGAGTTTATTATGATCTATGTTTGTTTCTTTAATTATATCAAGAATAATTCAAGTTACAATTTTTGATTGTAGTGGGATATCAACAATAACTCACGGTTTTATGTATTTTTCTAAATCAGTTGGTACAAAATAAGTAAGTCATATATCGTCAAAACTTTTTGAAAATGGTGATATTAAAACAAGCATTATAGATATAAAAAATAATTAATATAAAATTTAGAAGTATTTTTAGTTTCAAAAAATATATTGAGGATTACTGTCTTTGTAGTAATTATAGTAAAAATATTTAATTTATTTTTAATTTAATATCATAAAATCATAAGTTTTCCATTCAAGTAATAATAATTTCTTGACTTGATGCTTCTTCTATTGACTTTAAAGCAATTTTTGTTGGTGCTTTTATGTTTAATGTATTTCAATCAAATGATAAATTTCATCATCTAAGTCACATTGTTAGACTTCATTTTCATCATAACTCTTTGATTTTATCTATAAGTTTTTCTTTTGAAAAATTTGAATCTTTATTTTGTGTAGTTTTAGGTTCTTCACTTCATCAAAATACATCTAGAATATCTGTATGATCTATTTGTTCGATTTGTCATTTGTTTTTTGTAATATGTTTTCATTCTGAGAGTAATGAAGAATCATTTAAGCTTTGATTATTTGAATTATTGCTTGTAATAGTTTCATTATTTGGTATCAAAAAACCCCTAATCTCCTTTTCGAAAGGGGGTATTAGACTTTCTTTATTTCATTCTGTTTTTCAGATTCAAGTATTTATATTTTCTTCACCTTTTGTAATAACCTTTAAAATCCCAGAAAGTAATGTGATTTTTTCGTCCATTGAATTTTTTGTTTTGCTGTATGTTTCATCAAGTATTTCAAGTATATTGTTTAGTTCTTTTACTTTGGCTATATTTTCTATATTTTTAATTATTTCATCTCTTGTTGTATAGATAAGATCTTTGAAAAATAGTCTAACATTTTTTCAATTTTCTATGATTTTATCAAATTCTTTTACTACACTTATGTCTTTGTTTATAAGTTTATTTAAGAAATCTGAAACAAATGAGTTTTCAATAATTCCTAGATTTTGAGTAATATTTTCAAATTTTATTTCATCATTTATAATAAATTGTTCAAATAATGTAATAGCATTTCTAAGTCATCAGTGAGAATTCTTTACTATGAAATCTATAGCACTTCAATCAGTTTTTATATTTTCTTCTTTTGCTATATATTTAAGTCTTTCTTTTATATCTTGTTCACTTATGTTTTTGAAATCATATCTTTGACATCTAGAAAGGATAGTTTCAGGGATTTTATGGCTTTCTGTAGTTGCAAGAATAAATTTTACAAAAGATGGCGGTTCTTCAAGTATTTTTAAAAGAGCATTAAATGCTCAAGTACTTAGCATATGTACTTCATCGATAATATATACTTTATATTTTGCTTTGTTTGGTAAGAATTGTGCTTTTTCGATTATATCTCTTATGTTATCAACTCAAGTATGACTTGCCGCATCTATTTCGATTATGTCTATAAGTTTATTGTCCATAAAGTTTTTGCATATATCACATTCATGACATGGATTTCAGTCTTTTGGATTTAAACAATTTATTGTTTTTGCTAGTATTCTTGCTGTACTTGTTTTTCCTGTTCATCTAGGTCCACAAAAAAGATAAGCTCATACAAGCTTATTTTCCTTTACGGCTTCCTGTAATGTTTCTTTTACAAATGTTTGTCATACCATTGAAACAAAATCTTTTGGACGGTATTTTACTGCTAATGACATAAATTTTTTCTTAAGACTATTAAATTATTCCATTATTCTAAACTCATCAAGATCTTTAAGTATTTCTTCGACTATATCTCTATCATGCCAATCTATTGGTCAATCATTTGTCATCATTAAGTGTTCATCTCATTTTCAAGCTATAAGTATAGCATCGTGTTTTTCAGCTGTAAGTAGAGCTGTTCTAATTGCCTCTTTCCTATCTGTAATAATCCAAAAATTTTCTCACTCTTTTCTCTCGATTCATGGAAGTACATCTTTTATTATTTTTTCAATTTTCTCAGTATAATCATCATCTTGTGTAAGTATTACTACATCTGATTTTTCTGAAATTATTTTTCACATTATTGGTCTCTTTGTAGTATCCCTATCTCATGTAGCTCAAAAAACTGTTATTATTCTTTTAATTCACTTTATTTCCCTTATTGTATCTAGAACTTGTATAAGTGCATCTGGAGTATGTGCATAGTCTACAAATACCTTGTAATTATTGTTGTTTGGGATTTCTTCCATCCTTCAAGGAACTCATGTTATTGATTTAATTATTTCTTTTATTTTTTCTGGTTTAAGTCAAAAAGCTATAAATACTCAGATTGATGCAAGTATGTTATATACATTGAAATCTCATCTTAAGTGAGTTTCTACTTCAAATTTAGATCCGGCAATTTTTACATCAAAAGTCGTATTGTCAAAGTTATTTATTATATTATCTACTTTTAGAGTTGATGAGTTATCTTTTCAGTAAGTATATAAATTGTCATAAGTTTCAGATAAAAACATATCTTTATAATCTGATTCGTTGTTTATAACTGCTACTTTTTTTATTCAAGGTTTTCTTCTATATGTTATCAGATTTTTGAAAAGTTGAAGTTTGGTATTTACATAATTTTCCATAGTTTTATGTAAATCTAAATGATCTTGAGTTATATTTGTAAGAACTGCAATATCATAATTTAATCAATAGTTTCTATTATATAATATAGAATGTGAACTTGTTTCGATAACTGCTATATTGCATCATTCTTCTTTTGCTTGTTTAAGTAATTTTTGCAAAACAAATACATCCGGAGATGTCATTTTTGAATTATTCACATATTCTTTATCTCACATGATTATATTTATAGTAGAAAACATAAAAACTTTGTTTCATGCTTCTCTAAGTCATTTTGCAACTAAATTTGTAGTTGTTGTTTTTCAGTTTGTTCAAGTAATACCAACTATTACCATATTTTTGCTTGGAAATCCATAAACAAAATTTGCAATAATAGCTCTTGCTTTGTGATACATTAGCCTAAATGGGTTATCTAGGGCTATCATTTTTTTTACATTACTTAGCATTGAAAATTGTTTATTAATGTGTATTGTATAAGCTTTCTTTATTCTACTTTTTTTAATTTTTTTGTAAAGAAAAAATATAAAAGAAAAATAAGGTATTACTTCCACGTAATGCCTTATAAAAATTAACTATTTTTTAAATTCAAAGTCTTTTGTTATATTTTTTCTTTCTATACTTGCTTCATCATTTTTAAATATTAAATCATATTTTCTTATTCAGGCTTGTTTGTAAAGGTTAAATGAGTATGGGCTACATTCAGGATTTTTTAATTTATAGGATATATTTACTGATTTTGTTTCAAATCTCTTTGTTTTTAGGTAAAAACTTACTACTTTCGAGCTTGGTGTATCTGAGATTTTATATGCTTTATCTTCTTTTATAATTGCGTCTTTTGGAAATAATACTTTTACATATTCCCAGTTATCTCACATTCATTGGATATACATTGTTCAAGGTGTTTTTATTTCATACTTTTTTACTAGTTCTTTGAGTTTTTGTTCTGCTTCTATATCTAGATTATGAGTAAGAGATACTTTTAGGCTTGTATCTATGCTACAGTCTTTGTTTTTCTTGATTTCTTTTTTGTATGATCTTGTAAGATATCTATCAGATTTATTTCAAGAAATAGATGTGTAAACTGGATATGCAAAATCTAGTGTTGATTCATAAAATATCTTTCAATTTAAATCAAGTTTTCATAATAGTTCGTTTTCTTTCGGAGAAAAACTATATACCATAACTTCCCTTTTTGAAATATTATCTAGGATTATTTTTAAGTAAGCTAGGTAATTTCAATCATTTACAAGTTTTTGTTTAAACTCATCTATAAAATCAAAAAGTATTTGCTTTGGAGTTCATATAGTTCAACTTTTAAATTTCTTTGATTCTACAAGTAATGACATAATTTCAGAGAAATTTGAATCTTTTATGTTTTCTCAGATCTTTGTAAAACTTATATTTCATGTTAGTTTCAAGAAGTCTTCAATTATAGTATTGTTAATATAAATTATTCAATCAAGTTCATATCAAGCCTTGTTAATAAAAAATTTGATATTTTCACTTGAATTGTCTAAATTTATTGAATGATTTGCATCTCTAAGTCATAATATAGGAGTGATTTTATTTAATCATTCTGGAGCTTTCATTCTCATATAATCTGCTTTCTTTAGATTCCATTCATAAGAGTAAACATCTTCTTTTACAAATTTTGTAATTTTCCCTTTATATAGATAAATAATTCACATACTTCACATAAAACCTCAAGTTGGTCTAATTTCATCTGCATTTTGAAAAACAATTAGATATTTTTTTTCTTTTTTATCTCATAGTATATTTAAAAAAGTTTGGTAATTTGACCTTATAGTTCATAGGTACTTTGATAAATCATTTAAATACTTTCTTCAAGTTTCAAATTTATCATTTAGAGATGGTTGATTTATGTCTTTAATCTTGTTATAATCTTCAAGTGCTTTTGATAAGTCTGAATCTATTTTTTTTATATTTTCTTCATTTTTATGAAGTATATAAGTTAATTCTATATTTTTCACTCATTTTTCTTTGATTGATTTATTTATATCTTTGTAAACATTTATTAAGTCATTCATTGTATATGCTATATTTTTTCATCAATTGATTATATATTCTGCAGTATTTATCTTTTCTCACGGTATTATTTTGAAAGGAAAGAAGAAAAATTTAGAGATATTGAAATTTGTTATTGAATCTTCAACTAACTCAATCATAACATCTTCATTTTTATTGCTATTTTTTAAATCTACTAGATTATTGTAACCAGAATTTACATTGTATTCTATTATAAATTTACTGATTAAAACAAAACTAAAAAAACAAATAACAAAAATTGCTAAAATAGATGATTTTCTTGAATAATTATTGGTTACTTGATCTATTTGAGTGAAAATATTATTAATGATTTTCTTTGTTTTAAAGAAAGTAGTTGATTTTATATTTATGTGATTATATTCTGCACATTTACTTATATTTTCTTCACTCACTAAATCTATTGTTTCATTTTTTGAAACAATAGATTTAGGTAAAAACGTTGATTTATTTTTTGATAAAGCATCAAAATTTTTTGTATTACTTTTGTGAATTCTTACAAAAAATTTTTTATATAGATTTACATCTTTTAGTTTCTTTTCTATATCATTTGTATTTTTAAGTACCAATGAATGATCTATAGATAACTTTTTAGTCTCAATTTGGGATTTTATATCTACTTCTTTATCAAAATCATTATTTAAGTCGTTTAGCATAGTATTTGATAAATTGATTAAATGATTAAATGATTAAATGATTAAATGATAAATTACTTAATCATCACATCTTATTTTATCATCTTATTATATTCCAATTCAATCTCTAAGTGTATTTATTTCATGAAGTAGTTCTTTGTCTTTTTTCATTATTTGTTCAAGCTTATTGCAACTATATAGTACTGCAGCATGATTTCTTCAAGAAAATATATTTCCTATTCTCTCATATGTATAATTTAATTTTGTTTTTAAAAGATACATAGAAACTTGTCTTGGAATCATAAATTCTTTTTTTCTATTTTCTCATAGGATACCTTCTTTTTCTATTCAAAAATGTCATGATACTGCATCGATAATATCTTCATAACTTTTAATTGTTTTTTTAATAGATCAAGTTTTATTATTTCATATAAGATCAGTTGTAAAACTTAATTTTTTTAATTTTTGAGCTATTCTACTTAATGTTGGTGAACTTCAATCAAGTTCATATTCAGCAATCATTTGATTTAATACTCACTCAAGTTCTCTTACGTTTTCAGTTACATTAGTAGCGATAAATTCTGCTACATCATGAGGTAATAAAAATTCTTTTTCCCTAGCTTTTTCTTGTATGATTGCAAGTCTAGTTTCATAATCAGGTTTTCCTATATCTACTGTAATTCCCCATTCAAATCTACTTCTAAGTCTCGGTTCAAGTTCTGTTAATTCTTTTGGAGCTCTATCTCAGCTTATAATTATTTGTTTATTTGATTCGTAAAGTAGATTAAAAATATTATAAAGTTCATTTTGTGTTTGTTCTTTTCATGACAGGAATTGAACATCATCTATTACTAGTACATCAATTTCTTGGAATTTTTGCCTCATCCTTTCTACACTTCTTTTCTTTACACTCATAACATATTCAGTTATAAATTTATCAGCAGTTGTGTAAGCTACTTTTTTATCTTTATATTTTCTAATTATTTCGTTTGCAGTTCATTGTAAAAGATGTGTTTTTCAAAGACCAACATCTCAATATATATAAAGTGGATTATATGATTTACCTGGATTTTTTGAAACTGCTTCGCAAGCAGAAAATGCTAATTGATTATCTGATCAAACAACGAAGTTTTGTAAAGAATACCTTTCGTTTGTAGGTTTTGTGTTTGATATTGTTGTCATAGGAGTTCAGTTTGAATCTAACTTAACTACTTTTTTACTAGACTTTTCAGAATCTTTAAAATAACTTACACAGTCAATAGCATATTTATTTGTAGGATTATCTATAGAGTTATCAACTTGAAAAGTAACTTTACTTATTGAAGGAATTTCTTTTTGAGTAGCTTCAAGAACTTCTTTATAAAACTTTGCTTCAAGGTTTCATTTCATAAAAGTTGAAAATACACCAAATTTAACTTCATCTTCAGTTATTTCAAGTATAGATATTTTTCTAAAATACACAAGATAATCTTGTTTTTTTACTCTTTCAATTATATTTAATAGTATATTTTGTAGTTTATAAACCTTTTCCATACATATAATTTTTATTTTGTAAAATTCACATATTTTCTTTTGATTTTCACTAATTTATGATTTTTTTTTCTAATGTCAAAATTATATTTTCTTTTGACAAAATCTTGTCTGTTCAAAATATTTGAACATATAAAACTTTTGATTTCTTTAAATAAAGATATACAATAAATTCCGTATATTTTTTCATTATATTTATGATTAAAAAAATAGCTATATTTTTTATTATTTTACTTGTATTTTTGTTATATTTTTTTATACAAAGATATGATAATATAAACAATCTTTTGTTTAAGTACCCTGATTTCCCTATTGACTTTGCATGAGAAATTGTTCCAACTGATTCTAAACATTTTTCAAATACTGAAAAATTTGATAGAGAGTTTATTGTAACTTCAAATACTTTGTATCAATTTTATCTTTATATTAAAAGGTATTCTTTATATATTCCATATATTGAGATTAAATTAAAGGAAAATAATATGCCAGATGATTTGAAATATATGGTAATTGTTGAAAGTGCTCTCAGAAATGAGGTCGTTTCAAGTGCTTGAGCAGGTTGAATTTGGCAATTTATGCCAGAAACCGCAAAACAATATGGCTTAGTTATAGATGACTATGTAGATGAAAGATATAATTTCGAAAAATCTACTGATGCTGCAATCAAGTATTTAAAAGTAATTTACTCACATTTTTGAAATCGGACTTTGGTACTTGCAAGTTATAATAGATGAGAAAATGCAATTAAACAAGCTTTAAAAGATCAATGAGTTGAAAGTTATTATGATTTGTATTTAAATGAAGAAACTTCAAGATATGTTTTTAAGGTTTTAGCGGTTAAATATATAATTAAAAATTATTTTGAACATAAAAAAGTTTTAGATAAGATTATAGGAGAATCTTTTTCTTTACCTAAAACAGAAAGTTTAAATGTATGAAAAGTGGATGATTTAGTAAAGTTTGCTTTAGATAATTGACAAAGTTACAATAATTTAAAATTATTAAATCCATGGATTATATGAGATTCATTGCCGGAGTGAGATTGGGAGGTGAAGGTAATAAAATAAAACAGATGAGATTTCATCTGTTTTATTTTATTACTTATAATATTCAATCGACTCTTCTATTTAAAAATTCTCTTTCTATTTCAGAGAACCAGTCTCATACAGAATAGCTATCATTTATAATTTCATTATCAATCAAATTATTAATATAACTATCATCTTTATCATTTAACTCTGGAAAATTTTCTTTCAAAAATTGTGTAATTTTATCTATTTGACTTTCAGATAAAAAATAGTATGTATCATCATCTATATCAATAATTTCATCATTAGATAATCATAAATATACTCTTAATTTATCGTCATCTAAATACGAACCTAAAATAGCATACATATCATTTAAGGTAACAACTTTTAAATCTTTTAAATTTGTATTATTTTCTACTTCTTCAATGCAGCGGATTAAATTATAAAAAAAAGATCAATCCAAATAATTTAGATTTCATGTCATATATAAGTCTAATTGGTTTGACTCTATTCATCAAAATCTTAACATATATTCTATTATTGGTTTTGCAAATTTTCTATTTTTTTCAAGTAAATTGGCAGTTTCATTATTAGTAAGTTGTTCAGTATAATTTCTCGTGCTTTCTACTTGAGTTCCTGTTGGATTGTTCATATAATCTTATATATTAAAAATGTAAAGTATATATATTGTACAAATTAATAATTAAATGTCAAATATATTTTTTAAATTTTACATTTAATATTTTTTCTATATACTTCATTAGCTTATTTAAAGGCAGATACCAGCCTCGTGAAAATGGGGAGGAAAGTCTGGACACCACAAGGATAGGATAAGAGATAACGACTCTAGCTTGAAGATATAATTCATAAACTTCAAGTATGGCTAGTGCCACAGAGACAATACTAGGAATGCAAATTCTGAAAAGTGAAAAGTCATTTGGTGTTACAATGTTGATTTTGCAAATATTTGCAAGTAAATAGAAGTAGCTACAGATGAAGATTAGAGTAATCTAATTTTGGTAAACCCTATCTGGTGCAATTGGAATGGTATCTTTATTTGCTTCATTATCCTTTATTGGCTTATAAAGATATACCAAGCTTGACCCAGCGGGTGATCGCGGGGCTAGATAGATTGGTATCTAGATACAGAATCCGGCTTATTACCTTTAAATAAGTATTAAATTATATAATTATAAGTAAATTTATGAAATTAGTTTTTATATGAATTCAGTGATCAGGTAAATGAACTCAAGCTCGCATTCTTGAGGAAAAGTTTGGTTTTAAACTTTTTGAAACTTGATGAGTTTTGAGATCTATGTCAAAAGAAGATAGTGATTTATGAAGACTTGTAAAAGAAACAATAGATGCTTGAAAGCATGTAAGTCCTGAAATAGTTGAAGATATATTAAGAGATATTTTGGTAAAAAATGATTGAAATTTGATATTTGATTGATTCGTAAGAAATGAATGAAATAAGCAAAGCTTTGATAAAATAGTTTGAGATTACAGAGTTGTATTTTTTGATTTACCTGAAGAAAAGGCAAAGGAAAGATTACTTTGAAGAATGTATGATAAAGAGACTCAAGAAACTTTTGTTGCTTGAACTCTTGTGAATCCAAAAAATTGAAATACTTTGGTTAAAAGAGCGGATGATGAAGAATCTGCAATAATGCAAAGAATAAGATTATTCTACGATGTAACAATGCCAATTGTTGAAGAATATAGGGAAAGATGAATTTTGGTTGATGTAAATGCTAATCAAAGTATAGAGGATGTAAGTAATGAGTTAGTATCTAAATTATGATTGTAATATGTTTTGATTTGAACTTTGAAGAGAATATAAACTAAGTATTGCTGAAATTTACTCACTATATCCTGAAATGGAGATAGTTTATTTTGATGAAAAAATTTTAGTTGCAGATAATATAGACGAAGAAAAATTGTTTAATATTGCGCCTAATATGTGATGAACTATAAAAATATTTAAGATGACTAAACAATTGTCATCCTGAACTTGATTCAGGATCAATAAAAATATAAGAAAGTCATTTAATGATTCTGAAATAAATTCAGAATTACAACTTAGCGAAATCTATAATGAGATAATGTCAAAATTTACTCATGATAGAAAAAATAATTATGCTATAAATTTTTATTGAAACACTAGATTAAACCAAAAAGACTATTTGTTAAAAGCAAAAAAATATTTTCAGAAAAATGAGTTTTCTTCAAGATTTGTTAATAGTGATTTTCAAAATATTAAGTCATATTTAGTTACAAAAGAAAAGTTACTTGAAAATAAAACTGATTTCAATTTGATATTTATAGGTGATTCTATTTACATTTGATATACTGTTTTTGTTCAAGATATAGATAGTTATAGTAAAAGAGATTTTTGAAAAACTAGAGATATGATAGTGTGAATGCTTCCACCTAAACTAGCCCAAATGATGATAAATTTTTCTAGAAGTAATAAAAAACCCCCTACCCCCCTTTCTCAAGGGGTAATAGATAGTGAAAATCAAGTTATATATGATCCTTTTTGTGGTTTGTGAACTGTACTTTTGGAATCAATTATAGCCTGAAATACTGAAGTCTATTGAAGCGATATATCTTCTGAAATGATAGTTGCTACAAAGAAAAATATAGAATATATAAAAGAAACTTTTAAAAATAATTTGAAAAAATTTGAGATAGTTGAACTTGATGCAAAAAATATAGCAAATTCCCCTATTTTGAAAAGTCATAAGATAAACTCAATAGTTACTGAATGATATCTTTGAGAAATATTTTGAAAAAATACTATAGATTTAGAAAAAGTTAAAAAACAAAGACAATTACTTTCTCAAATTTATGAAGAATTTTTCTCATGACTTAAAAAAATATCATTTTGATGAAGAATTGTTATATCATTTCCTTTTTGGGAAATAAAATGAAAATATAATTATTTTGATGAAATTCCAGATATAATTCATAAATACTGTTTTATTGATCCATTCTTCCCTTCTGATATTGAATTGAAACCAAGTAGATCTGGAAGTTTATTTTATAAGAGACCAGATCAAACTGTGTGAAGAGAGATATTTAAATTGAGAATCAAAAAATAAGCCTATTTAGACTTATTTTTTTGTCTTTCTTTACAGTATACACATACTCAGCAATGACATTGAATTTGAGCTGTTCTTCTTTTTATTGATTCTTTTGCTTCATCTAATGTCATTCAAAATCAAGTAGATGTATTTTTTCATGACTCATTTCAATATTCAAATCTTCATCAAGGAGGTTTATTTGCTCATCACATATATATATTATTAGTAGTAAATAGTTACTATTTTTTAGTAAAAAGTGTTTTATTGTAAAAAATATTTTTAAAATTGGCTACATAAATTATTAACTATTCATTATTAATTATTCACTAATTTTTATTCCAATTATTTATTCATCATTCTAAATCACAAGCCCAAGAAAATCAGTTTTCTTTCATAAATTGTATTACAGTCTGACTTCTGTTACCATGCCGACAGTAAACAAGATATTTTTTTGATTTATCAAGAGATAATATATCTTTTGTTATGCTTGGATTGTAGAAGTCCATATTTAATTGATTTTCTTTGATTTGTCAATATATTTTTCTTTCTTGATCTGTTCTCACATCAATAAGGATTTTATCATTATTTTCTAGCTCATTTTTAAACTCTATTTTGCTTAATTGTTTAAACATATAAATTAAATTAATAAATTATTAATGATTCTTGTCATTCCTGCGAAGGCAGGAATCTGTTAGATTAAATTATTAACAATGGTTGCTTTTTTAAAAGGATTAATTACTTTTTATAGATTCCTGCCTTCGCAGGAATGACGGATATGGGTATTTAATTTCTACTATACACTAGTAATTATTTTTCATTTAAGCACCCATTCATCTAGTTCCGTAATTTTTATTTTTACCTGATCTCAGATTTTTAGTTTTTCATCTTTATCAAAAAATACTTCTTTAAAGTTTCTGGTTCTACCAAAGAATTGTTCGTCTTTTTCTCAGTAAATCAGAATATTTTCTTCTCTTCATAACATCATTTTATTTCTTATACTTACTGATTTATTTAAAGCGTTATTTAAAATATGCCATCTTTCAGCTTTTACAGAATCAGGAACATCATCAGGATATATCTTGCTTGCTATTGTTCCAGGTCTGACACTATATCTTGCAATATAGGCAAAGTCAAAATTGCATTCTTCAAAAGCTTTTAGAGTATCTTCAAACATCTCGTCTGTTTCTCCACTATATCAAACTATTATATCTGTTGATATAGAAAAAAGAGGATCTTTTCACCTCAAAAAATCAACTTGTTTTTTGAAATCTTCATAAGTATGTCTTCTATTCATTTTTTTAAGCATTTCATTATTTCATGATTGCAATGCAAAGTGTAAGTAATTACACATATGTTCTAGTTCAAAATGTGCATTTAATATATCCTCAGTCATATCATGTGGATTGCTTGATGTAAATCTTATTCTATCAATTCAAGGTATGTTATTTACTTCCTCAAGTAATTCTCTGAATGGGGATTTAAATTTATTTGTTTGGCATTGTCATTCCGACCGTAGTGGAGGAATCTGTTTTTTACACAAAACATCATTTTTTCATATTTCATTATTAGTTTCTTCGACAGATCTCTCGACTTCGCTCGAGATGACAGTATTATTTGGTAGTCAATTTCATCTATTCCACCTACTTTTTTCTTCATTCCATAGTTTTTTATCTACAAACTGTTTTCAATAACTATTTACATTTTGTCCCAGTAATGTTACTTCTTTTGCTCATGCTTGTACTGCTTCCCTACACTCTTTTATAATCTCCTCTTTTTTTCTGCTTGTTTCTTTTCATCTTGTATATGGAACTATACAAAATGAACAATAATTATCACATCAAGTTTGTATTATAACTGAGGCTTGAGATGGATTATCTCTTAGTTGTTTTGTTTTTAAATAATCATCAAACTTATCATCAGATCAGATTTTTTCTCATAGAATATGACTTAAGATAAGTTGTAGGTATTTAATTTCTTCAATTCTAAGAGTAAAGTCTAAATCAGGAATTCTAGGAAAAAGTTTATCATCATTGTTGAAAATTCATTTTTCATCGTTTAATAATTGTATTTTTCTAGCTCTTTCTCTTTGGTTTCAATCTTGTAAGTATTTTTCATTCATTCATGTTTTTCTAACCATACATCATGTAATTCATAATATAGGAAAGTTAGTATTCTTTTTTTTCTTAAATTTTTTTATTTCAGTAGCTAATCAAAATACTCTATCCTCTCATTTTTGTCTTACACTACAAGTATTTAATATAACTAAATCTGCTTCTTTCCATTCATTTGATTTCATAAATCATGATTGTAAAAGTAGCATATTTATTTTTTCACTATCAGCCGCATTCATAGCACATCAAAACGTTTGTATAAAGTATTTTTTCATTGTAATTATTGATTTATTTAGTATTTGTGCATTTTACTCAAATATTTTTTTTGTAAAGTTTATGTTTTTATGATTTATGATTTATGATAATAAAGTTTAAAATTACTATATAATTTATTGACTTTCAAGATTATTTTAATATAAATTACTAATATAAAATTTAAAAAATAAAAATATGTGAATAAGGGCAATAACAGAAAAAGCATCTGAAAATCAATTAAAAAAAGAAATAACTATTTTATGAGTAAAATATAGTATAAGAAAATATTGACCTAAAATATATATATTTGATGAAGAATATTTCACACCTGCAAAGTGACTTTTAAAAACACCAAATTGAGAGCAGGTATATGATATTGAGGATTTATGAAAAAATACTAAAGATTGATGATTTCCTGTATTTAAATTTATGTATTATACTTCTGACTGATATTCTGCTGAATTAATTGTTTATACTGAAGATTGAAAGAAATTTTTTAATTTATGAGATAAATTAACTATAAATAAACCAGTAGAAACCTCGGTTCAAAATGAAGTATGAAAAAGAAAATGATTAGTAAAAAGAGTTGTAGATAGGGTTATGCATCCAAAGAGAAAAAAATAAGATGATTTCATTTGAAATCATCTTATTTTTTTAGTTTGGGATATTATATAATGGAGCTAAATCAATCTTGTTTCAAAATTTTTCTTTCGCATAATCAAGGGCATCATGTCTTTTATGGAAAACTTTATTTTTATCATAATGTTTAAAAAATCAAGATTCTTCAAATAGTTTGTAGTGTTTTTGTTTTACTCTAGCTAAATAAACTTCTGTTCATCATTTTTCTAGTTTATCAATTATATTTTCAATAGCTTCCATTCATGTAGCATCTATTTCTTGTACTCATTCAAAATCTAATACTATAACTTTAGCGGTATCTTTTTTACTTATATAATTTATAAGTTTTCATTCAAAATATCATGCATTTGCAAAATATAAAGGTCAATCAAATTTATAAACTCAAACATTTTTGCTTGTTTCTAAATTAAACTCTTCTGCTTCTCTTAACATACCACTTTTATGCATGGAAACTTCAAAGAATTTAGGTTTCATAGAACGGTATAAAAATAGTGAAAGTGATAATATAACTCAGATTAATATTCATTCTTCTAAATTTGGGGCAAAGTATAAAGTTGAAAAGAAAGTAATTATAGCAACAATTCAATCATGTTTCTCTATTTTAAAAGCATGTTTAATAGGTTCTATTTTAATTAGATTTATTACTGCCATTATGATTACTGCTGCTAGTGTAGCTTGTGGTAAATGATAAAGTAGAGGTGTTAGGAAAACTAATGTTATAGCAACAATTATACCTGTTACAACTGAAGAAAATCAAGTACGAGCACCAGCTGAAAAGTTAACAGCACTTCTAGAGAATGATCAACTTACTGGATATCCTGAAAATAAGCTTGCAGATATGTTTGATAATCATTGTCATATAAGTTCTTGATTTGCAGATACACTTTGTTTTGCTTGTGATGCCATTCATTTTGCTATTGATATAGCTTCCATAAATCATACAAGAGATATAACTATAGCTGTAGTTATCATTGCTTTAATTGCATCTAAATCAAATACAGGAAATTTAAATGGAGGAAGTCATTCTGGAATTGCTCAAATTATACTTTTTGCTCAAGCGATTTGTTCATATCATATGAAGTATGAAACAGTTGTAAAAATAGCAACTGTAATTAATACTCACGGAAGCTTTTTTGCAAATTTTTTAAGTAAAAATAAAATAGTAATAGATCATAGTGCGATTGCGAGTGTAGTTAAATTTGTTCAAGTCATTGCATTTTGTATAGTTCCCCATACAATTTCATATTGGTGTTCTCATTTTCAAGCTGATACTCAAAATATTTTATTTAATTGAGATGATGCAATTATCAAAGCTCATGCATTTGTAAATCAAACTACAACAGGATGTGATAGGAAATTTACAACAACTCCAAGTTTAAGAAGTCAAAGAGATAGTTGAAATATTCATACCAAAAGTGCTAATAATGCTGCATATACAAAAAATCATTCAGGATCTTTTGTAGCATATGGTTCAAGGGCTATTGCTGTCATAAGTGATACTATGGCTACTGGTCAAGTTGCTAGTTGTCTAGAAGATCCAAAAATTGAAGCAATCATAACGGGTATAAAAGATGCATACAATCAAATGTATGGTGGTAATCATGCAAGTTGTGCATATGCCATTGATTGAGGTATTAGTACAAGTGCAACTGTAATTCAAGCCAATATATCAGCTTTTAATACATTTTTATCTTTTAATTCTCCAATCCATCACATAAATGGAGTAAATTTATTTAATAACCTTTTTGGTATACTTTTTATAGTTTTATTCATATCTTTTTTTATTATATAAAACGGTCTTATTTTAGTAATTTTTTATTTTATTCAAGTTTATTTTGCAAGTAGTTCTTTAAGTGCATAAGAAGTAGAAGATTTAATCCTATCTTTTTTTTCTAGTTCTTTGTAAAAATGATTTTTTTCTATTATATCTATTGATTTATCTGTAATTCATGAAAAATATAAGTTTATTTTATTTTCATTTAAAGTTTTTACTATTTCCTCAAGTCATTCTATTCAGTCAACATCCAGATTTCACATGTGTGAAAAAGATATAAGTAAGGTTTGTCACTTATCTATTTTTGCAACATCTTCTAGTAGTGGTTCTACATTTAAGTAACTTAATCATCAAACAAAATTAAGTACAACTATATCATCTTTTCATTGTTCTTTTACATACTCATCTAAGCTCATTTTTTTATAAAAATCTTTATTTCTAAATACTGATACATAAGCGTCACCCGATGAAACTCTTTTTATGTATATTATCAATGCTATAGATGTTCAGATTAAGATTCAATAAGTTGCATCTTCTATAACTGCTATTATTGTTGTAAGTATAGTTATGTAAAAAGCTGATTTTTCTAGTTTAAACATTTTTTTCATTGGAGCAACATCTATAAGTCATATTGCAATATTGAAAAGTATTGCTGCAATTATAGGAAAAGGTAGAAATTTAAAATATCAATTAAATAAAAGTGCTGCAATGATAAGTGTAAAAATTCAAGTAATTGCTTGAGCAATTTTATGGTTTGCTCATGATTTTATATTTAGAGCTGTTCTTATAAATACTGCTGTTACTGGCAGTCATCAAACTAATCAAGTTCATATATTTGATAGTGATAATCCTAATACCTCTTTATCTCTATCAAATTTATCTTTTGTCATTTTTTCAGCAATTTTAGCCGAAATTATAGTTTCAAGAATTGCGACTACTGCTATAACCAATGAAGTTGAAAACACATCTTGAATTAAATTAATAGCATCTTTGTAGTTACTTATACTTAGTGATGAAAATGGGAATTGAAATAAACTAAATGATAAGTTTTCAAATTTTTCTGAAAGAAGAAGTAAATCAAAAGGAAGAGTTTTTTTATCTATCAGTAATCCAATAATTATTCAAATAATTGTCAAAACTATTACTGAAGGAAATCTTTGAAAATATTTTTTACAAATAATTAAAAATGCAAGTCATGCAATAAATACAAGAAATGCAGATATACTTATAGAATTAAAGTTATTAAATACTTCAACTAGGTTTAAATATACTTCTTTGTGAGTCGTTATATTTAACGCTGGATCATTTAATCATAATGCTCAATAGATTTGTGAAAGTGCTATTACTATACCTACTGAAACCAAAAATCAGTGAAGTACTGAAGTAGGAATTAAAGTTATATATCTAGTTATTTTTAGTAAATATACTAAAAGAATTATAAGTCAGCTTATAATTGCCACTATAGGAAGTAAAGCTGCTCAGTTTGCTCAATGTGTAAGTACAAAAGCTAATATTATTGATGATAATGCTCCAGCAACTCAAAAAACATTGTAATTACTAGATGCAAATATTGCTGCAATCAGTGTGGCCCAAATTCAAGTAATAATTCACTGAGTTGGTGTCGCCCCAGATGCAACAGCTAGTGATATAGATAAAGGTATGTTTATCATTGCAACAGTAAGTCAGGCTTTCCAGTTTGTTTTAATTTTTCATAAAATTTCCATCTTAAAAAATTATAAAATAAAAATTCTTTAGAAATTTTATTAAGTAATTTTTGAATGAAACGAAAAATCTCTTAAGAGTCTACACTTAAGCGATACTTCACTACTTTCAAAAAATTTAATAAATTTTTTCTAAAGATTTGAGGATTATAGCTTATTTTTTTATTTTTCAAGTTGATTTTTGATTTTTTTTAATAATATATGGTTGATAATTTTAAAAAATTTAATAAATCTATGTTTAAAGTAATAGCTCCTCAAGATATAATTTCTCATGTAAAAACTTGAAGTTTTAGGATTGAAAATCCTCATATTTCTCAATGTATAGATTGAAGAAGAACAAAAAATGAAAGTAATTTTGGGATATCAATTCCAGGTGGGTGAATATGACAGTTAGCTTCAATTTTATCAGTTCTAGAAGAAACGAGAATAATTAATTATGTTGATTTTAGAAAAAAAGCATTAAAAATACTTTTAGATGCTATTTGATGAGAAAGTAATCTATCTTTTCATACAGATGATAGTTGCTCCTTAGAACATTGAAAAATTTGATGTTGACATGTTTGATTAATTTTAAATAAAGAAATGAGAGATGAATACTTACTTAGTGATGACAGTGCAATATTTATAGAAGAAACAATGAAAAAATATGAGGAAACAGCTAAAATAAATGTTTTATGTTGATGACATAGTGAGGTTTGAGTTTTGATTGTTGATTCTATTTTTCATAGTGTTCATGCAAATATTGATTGACATCAATTGTTTGTTTATACTCCTGAACTTGCAAAACTTAGAAATACTGAAATAGCAAAAAGAATATATGATGAATTTATAAAATGAACATGAATGAGTTTAACTCCAGATTCACTTTTGGATATGCTTCAAAGAAAAACTGATCTTCACTTTAAACAAACTTTAGAGACTTTAGCTCCAACTCTTCCTGTGTATGAAACTAAACATTTTTTAAATTGAGATATTAAATATTTAAAAACTTTATGAACAATTAATGATATGTATCATATATAAAAAAACGAGTTTTTCTCGTTTTTTTATATATCACTATGTATTTTACTTACCTCAGGAAGTATTTGATTCATGTATTTACTTCCCTTTCTTTTATCATATGGATTTATAACATCTCAAAGAAGTGTTTCAAATGCAAATTGTCATATTCTCATACCTGGATGAAGTGCTACTGGAACTTCATTTATATTTGTTATTTCTAGAGTTATAGTTCCTTCAAATCATGGATCTATAAATCAAGCTGTAGAATGTATAATTATACCTAGTCTTCAAAGACTACTTCTTCATTCACACCTTACAACTAAGTCATATGGGACCTTGATTTTTTCAACAGTTACTCAAAGTACAAATTGTCTAGGATGAAGTATAAAAGGTGTATTTTCATCTAAAGTAACAGTCTCTATATGCCTTTCATCTACCTTCTCCTTTGGATCTATCAATGTTAGACTATCTCTTTTATAGAATCTAAAAGTATTTCCGAGTCTTATATCTAGGCTACTTGGTCAAATTTGATCAAGTACATTGTGTCAATTTAAAGATTCAATTACTAGATTTCCTGATTTTAATCTAGAGATTATTTCGCTATCTGCTAATATCATATATAAATGTTATTTATCTAATTTTTGAACTGATCATGTATCAATTGAATTTATTATTCAATCTCTCATCTTATCTATATCATTAAAAACTTCAGTTGCCTTATCAAAAGTTTCTTTTCAATCATTTATTACTTCTTTTGTTTTGTTGTAAGTATCTTCAGCTCAAGAAAGTGATTTTCTTACATTATCAACTTTTGATTTTGTTGTGTCAATTCAAGTCTGAACTCAAGTTTTAATAGAATCAACTTTTGGTGCGACTTTTGAGTCATATAATTCTTTTGACTTTGTTGATGTTTCAGATGTTTTTCACATAATATATCAAGTAATTTCTTTGATTTTTGTGTTAACTTTTCATAGATATGTATATTTTGTTTCAAGTTCTGTAAGTTTTGTTGGATTATTTGTAATATATACAGAATACCATATAAAAGATGATAATATAAGTATAAAAATCATTTTTTTACTTACTAAAAGTTGCATAAAAAATAAAATTTAAATAATAAAAGGTATATTTAATTTGATTAAATATACCTTTTATTTAATGAAAATCAAGTTTTATTGTATTTCGTTAAATATGTTTTCTATATCTCATAAATCATCTCATTTATATTCATCAATTTTTGATTTTAGTTTAGATATAATATAGTCAATTAATTGTTTTTGATTTGGTTTTGAACTAGATAATTTATTTAACTTTTCTATTACTGTATTTAAAACTGAAATTCTTTTTTCAGTTTCACTATAATTTTTTTCAATTTTTTCTATAAATTGGTTTACTATTTTATCTGCTTTTAGTTTTATATTATATTCTTGAATTCTTTTAGTTATATCACTACTACTTGTGTCTCAATTATTTCATTGAATATTTGTAGGTTTTTTACATTCTCATGAATAAAGATAAGCTGCATTCGAGTTTGTTAACATACATTTATTTGAAAATGTTTTTTCTTCTCAATTCATTTTTCAGCAAACTGGCATATATTCTTTTGTACAACTAGGTTTTATATCATTATTTGTAGTAGGACATTTTTCAAA
>DYHI01000053.1 GCA_020724225.1 Candidatus Altimarinus sp.
TTCCGAGTAATTTTATTCATAAGTACTTTCTACACAACCTGTTTATGTTTTACAGATTATATCTTAGAACTTGAAAGCAGGATGATAGTTAATTAAAAAATACTTTTTGAAAAAAAAGTATTTTTTTTATAATTGTTTAAACTTAATTTAAAGTTGAAAAATATTTATAAAAACTGTTTTTATTTTTTAAAAATATAGAAATATGGAAAAGGAATTAGTTGAACAATTTAGTCAGAAGATAGCTAATCTGAGACAAGAGATTAAAAAGATAGTTATTTGACAAGATTTGTTAGTTAGGGATTTACTTATAACTCTTTTTTGTAAATGACACATACTTATAGAGTGAGTTCCTGGTCTTGCAAAAACTCTAACTATTTCAAGTTTAGCTAAATCGCTTGATTTGGATTTCTCCCGTGTACAATTTACTCCAGATTTACTTCCAAGTGATTTGATTTGAGCTCGTGTTTATACTCCTGAAACAAGAGAATTTTATATAAAAACATGACCAATAGTATCAAACTTTGTACTAGCAGATGAAATAAATCGTGCTCCTTCAAAAGTTCAATCAGCTTTACTTGAAGCTATGGCTGAGAGACAAGTAACTATAGCAGATAAAACAATAAAATTAGATGAACCATTTATTGTACTTGCAACTCAAAATCCTATAGAACAAGATGGAACATATAGTTTACCTGAAGCACAACTCGATAGATTTTTGTTTAAAACAGTTGTATCTTATCCAAGTGAATCTGAAGAAATTGATATAATGAAAAATAATACTTTAAATTTAGATTTATCAAGTGTTAAAAAGATACTTTGAAAAAAAGATATTTTGAAAATACAGGAAATAGTAAGTGAAATTTATGTAGATCAAAATATTTATGAATATATAAAAGATATTGTTTTTTATACTCGTGATACAAAAAATGAGGTTTGAAAATATCTTTTTTACTGAGCTTCACCAAGAGCTTCAATATCCCTTTTAACTGCATCAAAAGCACTTGCATTTTTGTCTGGTAGAGATTTTGTAATTCCTGAAGATATAAAGGAAATTTCTTTACAAGTACTTAGACATAGACTTATTTTGAATTATGAAGCTATTGCTGAAAATATATCAGTAGATGAAATAATTGAAACAATTTTAAAAAAAGTTAAAGTGAAATAAAAAAATAGTCTTTTCTGTCATTCCTGCGAAGGCAGGAATCTACTTTATATTGTTTCCAAATAACTGTTAAAAAATACAAGGAAGATTCCTGCCTTCGCAGGAATGACATATTTTTAATATCTACACTTTTTATGGATTACTTATCAAAATTTAAAAAACTTGATTTAAAAACAAAAAAAATGATTTCATGAAATTTAGCATGAAATTTTAAAAGTGCATTTAAATGAAGATGACTGGAGTTTGATGAATTTAGAGAATATGAGTCTTGAGAAGACTCTAGATACATTGATTGGTTAGTTTCTGCTAGAGAACAAAGATTGTTAACAAAGAGATTTGCTATAGACAAAAGTATAAAAGTTTTTTTTGTTTTAGATGTTTCAAAATCTATGGAGTTTGGTTTTGAGAAAACAAAAGTAGATACATTGATTGAAAGTTTTTTTTTATTGGCATTGTCATCTATAGAAAACTGAGATGATGTATGAGCTGTAGTTCTTGATGAAAATAATTATAGTTTTTTTGATACAAAAAAATGAAAAGCAAATGTTTTTGATATTTATAAAAGATTAATTGAAAAGTGAAAATGAAAAGGATTTGTCATTCCTGCGAAGGCAGGAATCTATGAAAAAGTTAAATCCTTTTTAAATATTGAAACCAATGTTAATAAACAGTCAATAGATCCCCGGATCAAGTCCGAGGATGACAACTTGGATACAATTTGAGAATGACATATTAGTTTAAATTTTATTTTTTCTTTTTTAAATAAAATCAGATTAAAAAATTGTTTTCTTTTTATATTAACAGACAAAATGAATGTAAAAGATGATAAAAATCTAAAAATTCTTGCTTTAAAAAATGATGTAGTTTTTGTAAATATATTTGATACTTTTGAAAATACTCTTGAAACAACAAATGAAAATTCTTGAGTTTTGTGATTTATGTCTAGTTTATGAAAAGGATTTTTTATAGATAATTTAAATACTAGAAAAAGATATGAATATAAGGAGCTTAGAAAAAGAAAAATTAAAGATTTGTTTATGTATCTTACAAATTTAAGAATTACTTATTTGAAATTGGATAACAAATCAAATATATATAAAGATTTTTTTAATTTATTTGCTAAAAAATAATTTAAATATGAAGAAATTAATAATATTTTCATTTATTTCAAAAATTTGGAAAACAATTTTACTTGGGTATTTAGTTATATTTTCTTCATTTTTTGCTTTTGCTGATACTTGAAGTTTAAATGATGTAAAATTATCTGTATCTGAAAATACTGTAAAAATAGATGAAAGTTTTGATTTAAAATTTACAATTAATTTATCTGATACAGGAAATATATGAGATATAACTATAAATTGAATAGATAATTTTAAAAGTTTTTGAGAAACTAGTTCTTTTAGTTTTCAAGATATAAATGGTGTAAAAAAATGAATCTACAATATGACAGTAACTTTGAAACCTATAAATCTTTGAAAATTTAGTATATGACCAGCAATAATAAAACTTTGAGATAAAACCATACAAAGTAACATAGTTGAGATAGAAGTTTTTTGAAATGATATTACTTCAAGTTGATCTTTGATTGGTACATGAGGTACAGATGAAGAGACAGGACTACATGATATAAAATGACCAAAAAGTTATTTTAGTTTTAGCTTTTGGTTTATCTTAACATTTTTAGTATTTTTATTTTTTACCTGATATCATTATTTAATTAAATACTATATATCTTGAAAAGATGATGTTGTTGTGGAAAAAATAAAAGAAGAAAAACCAAAAGATAAAAAAGATTATTTTTTGGATAAACTGAATTTAATAGAAGAAAAAGCAGATATATATGATAAATCGGAATTCTTCGGACTTGTAAATGATTTTTTAAGAGAATTACTTGAGTATAAATGATTAGTATGAGCTTATAAAATGACTTTTAAAGAACTTGATAAACATAGAGAAAAAATTGATTCTAAACTTTTCAAAATCATAGAAAATACATATTTTGAAGAATTTAGAGAAACTGAAAGTATTACGGATAGAAAAGAAATTATCGATGAAATAAGAAAAAATTGTATATAAAAAAGGCCTTTCGGCCTAAATTAAAATGGAGTGCTTATTAATATACATATGATCAGGGATATTCCCCAATCTGATAATTTTGTTTTTTTTATCTGATTAATAAAAATTTCCATTTTACTTCTCCTTTTTTAAAAAAGTATCGTTATTTTATAAAAAATATTTTAAAGTCAAATGAATAATCTAGTTTTTTTAGATAAATATTATTTTTTACTTTTAATCCCTCTTTTTTTAATCTTGGGGTACTTGTTTTTTAGAAACAAAAATAAAATAAATTTTGCATTTTTTGAGGATTTAAAAGAAATATATAAAAGAAATAGTTATTATTATTACTCATTTTTTATTTTACTTTTTTTTATATCTTTATTTTATGTTATTATTTTGGCTAATCCAAATAAACAAAATTCAAGTGAAATAGTGAAAAGAAACTGAGTAGATATTGTTATGGTTTTTGATATAAGTTATAGTATGGAAGCAGAAGATTTGAAACCAAATAGAATACAAGTTGCTCGTGATGTTATCTCAAATTTTTTGTGAAGCTTAAAAGCAGATAGAGTTTGAGTTGTAGTATTTTCAGGAAAACCATTTATTTCAATTCCGCTGACATTTGATTATGAATTTTTATGAGAATATGTAAAAAGTATATCAACATCAACTATAGATCAAAATAATGGTAATTTGCAATGAACTGCACTTTGAGATGCTATGCTTATGTGAAGTTTTTTGTTTGATGAAAAAAGTAAAGATAGGGAAAAAGTTATGATAATTGTAACTGATTGAGAGGCTAATAAATGATTAACTCCTACTTTAGCACTCAAACAATTGAAAGATAAGTGAATCAAAACTCATACAATTGGGATTTGATGACTAGAAAAGACTTTTGTTTATGTAAATGATATATTTTGAAATAGGTTAAAAGTAGAAATTTGATGAATTGATGAAGTTACATTGAAAAAGATTGCAAATGAAACATGAGGAAAATATTACATAGCGTTAAATAAAGAAATATTTGAGGAAATATTTAAAGAAATTGATAAATTGGATAAAAAAGAAATAGCTGTGGAGATAAAAAAATCTTATATATCATATTATACTTGATTTTATTATATACTGATTTTACTACAATTTTTATTTGTACTACTACTTTTTAAAAGAGTGAGGATATAGATTAAATAAAAGAGAAGAAATAATAAATAAAAAGTATGTTATGAAAAAATATCGAAAAAATGTCATTCCTGGCTTGACCAGGGATCTATAATGAGTTAATCTTTTTTGTTTTACTTAAGAGAAATAAATATGTTTTTGTAAATTGATAGATTCCTGTTTTCACAGGAATCACAATACTACTATTAAATAAAAATTATTCTATGAACTTAACAAATTTAAATACTTTCTCAACGATAATCTTTTTAATTTTTTTAATTGTTTCAGTTTTTCTTTTTTATAGAAATTATAAAGATTATAAAAAAACTAGTGATAAATATAGGTTTATTGCAACTATATTTTTGATTAGTTCTTTTTTATTTTCATCGATTGCAATTTTTTGAATAAAAGTTTTGAAAAATGATTGAACTGAACAAAAATGAACAAATGTAGTTTTTGTTTTGGATGTATCAAAAAGTATGAATGCAGTTGATTTTAATTCAGAAAATGAATCATATTCTAGATTGGTATTATCAAAGAAATTTATAAGTGATTTTGTGATAAAAAATCCTTGAAATAGGTATGCTTTGGTAGTATTTGCATGAGAAATACAAAGAGTATTACCTTTTACAACTGATTCTAGTTTATTTTTGACCATACTTTCTTGAGTAGATGAAAACAATGTTTCAAAACAATGAACAAACTTGTTTGAAGCTATAAATTGATGATTGAAAAACTTTTCAAGTGAAAATAACTCATGATTACTTGTTTTGGTTTCTGATTGAGATGATGAGAAAAAAATAAATTTTGAAGACTTTAAAAATCTAAATAATGATATAAAATTTTTAATTGTTTGAGTTTGAACAAGCAAATGAGTAAATATACCAACTTGAGTTGATGTATTTTGAAGAACAGTTTATAAAATATATCAATGAAAAAGGGTAATTACTAAACTTGAAGAAGAAAATTTGAAAAGTATTGCTAATATTTTTCAGTGAGAGTATTTTTCTCTAAATCAATTGGATAAAATTAGTAAATTAGATACAATGTTAAGCAATACAAGCAAAAAAGTATTTTTTATGAAAAGTGAAAATTTTGTAGATGCAACAAGATGAATTGTTATGATTTCTTTTATTTTTTTTATAATTTATATGTTTTTTTTAATTAAACTATGATGAAAAAAATCATAAAAAATAGATTATTCTTTTATTTGGTTTTATTATTTTTATTTACAGCAATTTTTTTCAACTGGAATAATTTCAGGGTATTTTTTTATAACACAATTTGAAATATAAGTTTTGCAAAATGAGATTATTGGTTATCTATTATTTATCATAATAATTCAAGTAAAATAGATAATAATGAAGTTTTTAATTACAATCTTTGATGAGATTATTATAA
>DYHI01000007.1:0-25654 GCA_020724225.1 Candidatus Altimarinus sp.
TGAAATAAAAGAAAAATACCCAGAGTCATTTGATGAAAAATCTTATGAATATTTTTCAAGTTTATATGATTCTTTATACCATGATATACTATTAAAAAAAGTTTCCATTAGTTTGGAAACTAGGAAACTTTTAGAAAAACTTGCTTCACCAAAAAATCATTAAAAAATCTCAAACTCATAAGCTAATCTATACTCATAACTTCAATTTCACAAATCCCATTTTAACAAATTATGAGATGATATATCATAATTGATTACTGACAAAACATCTTTTAAATTTTCATTTGTTAATTGATAGAATTTAAGTTTTTTTATAAAATACTTTCTTCAATCTTTTATATAACTCATATCTTTTCAGTCTATTGAATAAGTAACAATCAAATTTTCTAAATCTGATATTTTTATTTTATGATTGTATGAAAATCAATTATTATACAAAAATAAAACATAATTCATTAAGTTATAGTTTGATTTTTTATATTTTGAAACAAGATTATACAAATTTTTATTAACAAGTTCATTTAAAAATTCTTTAGATTTTGACTTTAATTCTTCTGGTAAATCTGCTACATCATATCTATTTGTATACATCAAGTCTGCAGGCAATTTATAGTAATCATATTGATTAAATTCTTTTGCTTGAGTATTTCAAATAGGATCATCAAAAGTTGGATCATAATAATAATTTCATATTTTTATCCAAGCATGTCAAACATTTGGGAAATCAGATGCATTTAAAACAAATCATCTAATTACCTCTACATCTTCTATTCAAGCAAACATAAGCATATATGCCATAAGTTTTACATATCATTCACATACTCAATCTTTATTTTTGTATGTATCTATTCAAGAAAATATCTCAGGTCTAGTTAAATCAATTGGATTTGTATATGTAATATTTTTTAATACATAATCATATATTTTTTTTATTTTATCTTCTCTTGTTAATCAAGAAGTTAATTTCTCTGATAGTAACTTTAATTCTTTGAAATAAGAATATGTATCATAATTTAGCGATTTTTTATCATCAGAAACCATAGATAAAAACAATTTTTTATCTGTAATTCAAGTAAGTAAATCAGATTTTATCAAAACCTGATCTGAATACGAAGTTATAAACACATATTTATCAATATTTTTATATAAAATAGAATTTTTGATATTAATTCATAATTGATCTAAACTTTTAGGATAAAATCAATACTTATCATCTATATAATTATAACTATTAAATTTATAAGTATAATAAGCTCAATTTATTTCATAAAAATTATTATTTAAATCCAATATAACAGATTTAAAATATGAAGAAGAATTTGAATAAGGAATTTTATCTTCAATTTCATAATTTTCTATAAATACATACTTTCAAGTTAGATTTATAATATATCAAGCTTTATTTTTAAATAAATCATAATTTTTATCTGTTATTTCAAAGTAATTTGTAAATATTAATCTTTTTACTTTATTATTTTCAACAAATTCAAAAAAAGGATTTTTTTCAGAATAATTTACATAAACAAATTTTCTATTACCACTAATTAATTTTGTAATATAATCAGGCAAAACAAAATTATTCTTTAAATCACTTAATTTTTTTATTTCACTTTTTTCTATTTCTATTTGAACATTATCAACATAACTTGTTATATTTAGTTTACCTTTAATCTCAGAAATTTTGTTATTATTTAGTGTATTTAATTCTTTAAGTAAAATAATTGACTTTGTTGTAATAGTTTTTGATTTAAGTTTAGTATTTAGCTTTGATGACAATGATTCTAAAACAACTAATTGATTTTTCAAGGATAGTTTAGATTCAAGTTTAATTATGAAATTACTATAAACCTTAGAAATTGCTCAAGTATTTGTAGTCAATGCAAAAACTCAAACATTTGAAGTTATGAAAAAAAATATAATAATTAATTTAAGCACATAGTTTTTATTCATATAATTAAAATAAATAATAAATTATTTTGAAAACTCTAAAGCTTTTTGTAATTGAGAATCAAATCATTCTTTATATTTTATCTCATCTAACTCAACTTCAAATGTTGGATTTATCCCAACTAAATCAATTCAAGTTTCTGATTTTCAAGTAAACCATTTAGCTATTGTATATTTTAGAGAAGATCAATCATTGTAAGGTTTAATTGTTTGAACTGATCATTTTCAATAAGTTTTTTCACCCAAAATTACTGTATTAGGATAATAATCTTTTATAGTTCATATCATTATTTCTGATGCTGATGCTGTTCATCAATTTTGCAAAATTATCATTTTATATTTAGAAAAATCTACCAAATCATAACCTTTTGATTTATATGAAACACTATAATCCTTGTATTTTACTATAGCTGTTGGATTATTTTCAGGAACATAAAATGACAAGATATCAGTAACTTGATCTAGATATCATCATGGATTATTTCTCAAATCCAAAATTATTGTATTTATATTTTCATTTTTATTCATTTCATTTAATGCATTTGTAAACTCTGACTTAACAGAATCTCAAAAAGTTCTTATTTGAATATAATATGTATTTCTATTTAAAACTTTAAAATCAATTTCTTTAATAACTATTTTAGCTCTTTCAATTTCTACATCAAAGTTATCTTCTCATCTTTTAATTGTCAATTTAACCTTTGTTCAAGCAGGTCATTTTACCCAAGAAACAACTTCTTTCAAAGTATTATCTTTTGATATTTCTTTTCAATTTACATGAGTAACTATATCTCATCATCTAAGTCATGCTTTCTCAGCAGGTGTAGAAGATATAGGAGAAATAATTTTAAATTCTCCTGGAATCTCCATATCTACATAAGCACCTATTCACTCATATTTTCAATTTAAATCTTCTTCAAAACTTTTACTTTCTGCAGGTGGAAAATAAGTAGTAAATTTATCATCTGTTCATTTAGTAAGTCATTCTATTGCTGAATCTATCAATTTATCTTCATTAAAATTATCTTTATCATAATGTGAATTAAGCAATGTTTCATATACATCAGTAAATATTTTTTGTTTTGTAGATATATTTTTTTCAAAAGTTTCCTCTTCTTTTATAGATTCTTCTAATTCAAATAATCAATTTTTAAGATTTTTTAAATCAGACAATTTAGTATTTCTTTTTTTTAAATCTGACTCTGTTTCTTTAGAAGGAATAAGATATAAATCAAGTTTATAATCTACAAATGTATAAAACATATATGCATTTAATGACCTTGTAGGAAATATCTTTATATCTTTATTTTCTAAAATATCTAAATACACAAGAACTTGTAAAGATTCTTTAAGTTTAATATCATTTCAAATATCCCTAAACTCTAAATTTATATATTTATATGTCTTAGGTACATCTGCTTTAAAATAATCACCAAGAAACAAGAAAAAATCCTTTCTTGTTATCTCTGTATCTTCAAGTTTTTTAGTAGTTGATATAGTATTTGGTAAAATTTTAACCTCAACTGCATAAGTATAAGAAAAACTTGTAATAATAAAAAATAAAACAAAAACTGGAATAAATATTTTTTTAAAATTCATAAAATAACTTAAATTAATTAAAATTATGTAAAAGTTTATACAAAAATAAATAAAAAACTAATATTTTTAGAAAATTAGTTTTACTTATTATTTAAATATGTTAAAACTCAAATAATTACTTTTTTCAACTTATAAGTTCTAATCATCAAAAAGGATACATAGCTCAAAGAAATATTAAGAAAAGTCAAAATAATGTCAAAGCCACATAAGTTCAACCAGATCATAAATATTTTTCTGCCCAATACCAATTTCAAGTCCAAGAATGAACTTGTTTTCTATATCTTATAATACCGTATCAAACTCAAATCAATAAAATTGTATAAAAAATTTTTACTATCATATTCAATTATTTATTTAATAATTTATTTATCATTTCAGAATCAAGATTAACTCATCAAATATTTATTCATTCTGCATTTTGGGTTCATGAATTATTTATATTTGTAAAAGGAATAATTGTTTTATATGAATTTTTAAGTATAGGCCAAAGATAAAAATATACATACAATAAGTATAGCATTATTAAAAATCTAAAACTCCACTTAAAAATTAGTTTATGCTTATTCTTTTTTTCTTCTTTTTTAACATATTCATATATATAATTCAATTTATCTTCTGGAGATAAATTATTATCATCTGACATATTCTTAAACTTATTAATAATAATTTGACTAGATAATACTCATCAAATACTATAATTGCAAATAATTTAATATAAATATTGCAAATTTAAAAATTCACTTTAAACTAAATATTAACACTAATAAATATTAAATAAATATGTACTACATAATTAATTTATCTCAAGATTGAAGTAAACAAAATAAATATATTTCAAATACATTACTTAAAAAACTAGAAGAAAATATATCAAAATGACACAAATCTATAATTTATATAAATCGTAGATGAGAATACAGTTGTCTTTTTTGTAAAGATTGTCAGCACTTATACAAATGTAACTCATGTGATATATCAATGTCAATTCATAAAAATCCTAAAAGACTTGTTTGCCATATATGTGGTTTTACAAAAGACTTAGATGTATCTTGTGAGAAATGCAAAAGTACAAATTTAGACTATGCTTGAGTATGAACTGAACAAATTGAATCAGCAATTAAAAAAATATTTCCAAAATCAAACATATTTAGGTTGGATACTGATACTATAAAAAATAAAACTGATAAAATAAATGCATTAGAAAATATTAAAAAATCCGACATAATTATTTGAACAAAAATGATAACTACTTGATTTGATTTGGAAAATGTTAACTTGATTGCAGTTATTTTACTAGAACAAGAATTGATTATACCAAAATACAATATAGAAGAAATAACATACAACAATATAAAACAACTTATTTGAAGATGAAGAAACTTAGATGAAAAAGAAATAATAATTCAAACCTTTTTATCATGAAGTGATACAATTAAGTCAATTACTGAGTATAACTATAAGCATTTTTTCAAAAGAACACTAGAAGAAAGAAGACTTTTTTCTTATCCACCCTTTACAGACCTGGTAACTCTAGAATTTCGAGATCAAAATGAAGAAAAGTCACTTAATTTTTGCAAAATACTGAAAAATAAACTAGATATATTAAATATTGATAATAAATATGAAATACTACTAAATACAAAATGATTTAAAAAAAATAATCAATATCATCACAAAATAATAATTAAATGAGAAAATCTGAGAACTTTTCTAGAAGACATAAGAAGTGAAGTTTTAAGAAATCCTAAATTAAGTCTTAGTTTTGATTAGTTTTTAACACTAAATTTTACAATAACTTGAAAATATAACAAAAAACATAAAATAAAATAAATGTCATTCCTACAAAAGCAGGAATCTATAAAAAAGTAAATTTTCCTTTTAAAATAATGTAAACAATGCTAATAATTATTTAATAGATACCGGATTAAGTCCTGAATGACAAAATTGAAACACTAACCTTTAATAAAAATTTTTATGAAATTTCAAATCAAAACAAGTATACTAAAAGAATGACTAAATACGGTAAATCATGCTGTAGCAAACATAACAACAACTCCAATTTTAGAAACTATACTTTTAAAAGTAAATTACTGAAATATTGTTTTAGTTTCAAATAATCTTGAAATGGCTATAGAATATATAATTAAAGATGGTATAAATATAGCTTCTGAATGATCTTTTGCAATTCCAAGTAAATTATTTACAAGTTTAGTATCTTTAATTAACGACGAAGAAATAGAAATAGAGTTATTAACATGAAATAATCTACAAATAAAAACTGAAAGTGAAAAAACAAAAATCAAATGAATAGATGCTACCGAATTCCCTCTTATTCCAACTATTAAAGAAGAAACAAGTTTTAAAGTAAAATGAAGCATACTTAAAAAATCAATAGAAAAAACTATATTTTCAAGTGCAGAATGAAACATAAGACCAACTCTAGCATGACTTTATGTAAATTTAAAATGAAATACAATAGTTTTTGCTTCAACTGACAGTTTTAGATTATCTGAATTCAAAACTACAGTTGAACAAACAGAAGAATTAAATTTCACTCAAATTATTCCAAGTAAAACTGCATATGAGATAAGAAGTATACTAAAAGATGATGAAGATGTAAAAATGATATCATGAGAGAATCAAATCGGTTTCATATTTTGAAATACAAAAGTATATTCTAGATTACTAAATGGTAAGTTTCCTGACTATACAAACTTCTTTCCTACAACTTATTCTACTAAATCTGAAGTTAATAGAGTTGATTTAATACAAGCTCTTAAAAAAATAAATCTAATTAGTAAAGAAAACAATTATAGTATAAAAATGAGTTTTCATGGTCAAGAAATACTTCTAGAAACATGAGAATCACAAATCTGAGAATGAGAAGTAAAACTAGTAGCAACTGTTGAATGAGAGGAAAATATAATAGGTATAAACTCAACTTATTTCCTGGAAGTTTTATGAGTTATAGAATCAACTCATATAAGCATAAGTTTCGAAAGTCCACTTTCACCAATCCTGATCAGACCTCTAGATGAAGAAAAGAAAAATAGTGAATTTAAACATATCATAATGCCGTTAAAAATATAATTTATTAAAAAATGTCAGAAATTAACAAAAAAAGAATTTGAGTATTTATTGATTATGCGAATTTACTAACTTCAATGAAAAAAATATGAAAGTTTATTGATTTCAAAAAATTAATAGAGTTTTTATGAGATGAATTTAAATGAACATTAGAATTCAAGTCTATTTATTTAGCATATCCTAAAGTTAATACAAGAGATTATGATGTAAACTGAATACATAAATTCTCTTGTTTTTTAAATAAAGAATTATGATTTTACATTAAAAAGAAAGCACTCAAGCAAATTGAGATAAGAGATATAGATTGAAATATAATGTTTTGAAATAATTGAAAACCCATTATAAAAGAAAAATGAAATTTAGACATAGAATTAACTATGGATGTAATGCAAACTTGGCATCACTTTGATATTATGATATTATTTAGTTGAGATTCAGACTTCCAATGCTTAACTGATTTTTTAATATGGAAATGAAAAAAAGTATATATCTTTTCAACTTTATGAAATATTTCATCAGAACTTAAAACACATTCCACAAAATATTATGACATAAATAATTTACCTAATAATATTTTTATAAAAAGGTAAATGAAAAGCCCTATCATTGCTGATAGGACTTTTCCTTGGATTATTAGCCTCCCGTATATGACATACTAAGGAGATAAGTCTATATTATATGAAAAATCAATTTAAGTCAAATTTTTAACAAAAAATCATGAAAACTTTAAATAAAATAATACTTTTATTATCTCTTATATTATTATACCAAAACACTCAAGCTTTTGATATAAATCTGCTTTGACCAATAAATTCATCAGTTATAGACAAAACTTGAATTTTAAGTTTAGAGGAAAAGACTTGAATAGAAACAAAAATAGAAGAACTTAGAACAAAATATACTACTGAGATACTTTTAGTTATTATTTGATCAACAAACTGAGAAGAAATTTCAAGTGTAGCGACAGAAATATGACAAAAAATAGGAGTTTGAAAAGCTGATAAAGATAATTGAGTAGTTATACTTATAGCACTAAATGATAGAGCTTGGAATATAGCAACTTGATACTGAGTAGAATGAGTACTCCCAGATTTATTAACAAAGAGAATATGAGAAAAAAACTTTATACTTTTTAGAGATTCTAGATATTTTGATTGAATAATGTGAACTTTAAATGATTTTGATAAAGCATTTGTATGAGATCCAAGTATAATTTCATTAAAATATGAAGCTGAAAAACAAGATGACTGAACTTGGATATTTGTACTATTTATTGCTATTTTTGTTTCTGCTATTCTTTTCAGACCAGTTGTAAAAGAGAAAAAATACAAAAAATTTATAATTTATTTTGTTATAGCTTACTTGATTACACTTCCTTTTGTGTATATATTTTTATGAATTGCTTCGCTTATTGCAAATCTAATAATGTGGGCTATATGAGCTATTTTATGAATAACTTGAAAAGTACAAAAATGATGATATACTAGTTCTTGAAGTAGTTGATGATTTAGATGATGAGGGGGAGGATGATTTTGAGGGTTCTGATGAGGTGGATTTGGTTGAGGGTGAAGTTCTTGAAAATGGTAAAAATTTTTAATTTTAATTTTTAATAATATTCATATGAATAAAAAATGGATAACTCTATGAGTAATAGCACTTGTTTTGATAAGCATAATTGGTTCATTTTTTGGTAAATACAATATTTTGGTAACAATGGAAGAATCAGTAAATACTGCATGGGCACAAGTAGAAAATCAATATCAAAGAAGATATGATTTAATACCAAATATAGTTGCATCAGTTAAGTGAGAAGCAAATTTTGAGAAATCTACACTTGAAGCAGTAGTTCAAGCAAGAGCTTCAGCAACTAAAACAACAATCAATGTAAATGATGCTAAAGAAATGGCTGAATTTCAAAAAGAACAAACATGAATTTCTCAAGCATTATCTAGATTACTAATGGTTACAGAAAATTATCCAAATTTAAAAGCCAATCAAGCATTTGCGGATCTAAGAGTAAGTCTTGAATGAACAGAGAATAGAATTTCAACAGAAAGAATGAGATACAACGAAGAGGTTCAAAAGTTCAATGTATTTACAAGAACTTTTCCAAACAATATAGTTGCTTCGATTTTTTGATTTGAAAAGAAAAGTTTATTTGAAAACACAAACTGAGCAGAGGTTGCACCAAATGTCGAGTTTTAAATTTAAAAAGGTAGTAAACTAAGTTTACTACCTTTTTTCTTTCATAAAAATAATTTTTATTTTGCTGTTAGTTTCTCAGTTAAAAATTTAAATAATTCTTTTACTCATAAATTCTTACTAGATGAAACAGCAAATACTTTTTGTCAGAAAAATTTTGATTCAGCAAAAAGTATAGATTGCTTAATATCATTATTTCATAATCTATCAATCTTAGTAAGTACAAAAACCATAGGAAGTCCTAATTCATGAATATATTTATACATATCTAAGTCTGTCTCTTGTGGTCAAATCTTACTATCTATAAGTATAACTACACATTTAATTCTATCTTTTTTTTCTTCTAAATACCAACTAATTAGGCCATCTAGATCTTTTTTTAATTCTTGTCAAAGCTTAGCAAATCAATATCCAGGTAAATCAGTAAAATAGTATTTTTTATTCATCAAAAATAAGTTTGCTAATCTTGTTTTACCAGGCATGGAACTTGTCTTTACTAAATCTTTTGTTCAAAAAATAGCATTCATTAAACTTGATTTACCTACATTTGATCTACCTACAAAAACTACTTCTGGTTTTGTATCTTCAAAAAGTACTTCTTCACTTTTTATACTTACAGATTTTACAAATGTTACTTCAGTTATTTTCATAGTAGTTTAGAGATTAGAGTTTAGAGTTTAGACAAAATAGTGCTTTTTTGCTTTTTTAAAAGATTTGCTGTATAATATATATAGAATAAAAATTTGCAAATTTAGTATTTATTTAACTAAAACATGGAAAACATTCATCAAAAAATCAAAGCAAATGCAATAAGTGCATATTTTATGTTATTTATTTCTGTACTTTTCCTATTTAACAAAACAAATCCATATCTAAACAATGAATTTGTAAAAAATCATACAAAAACAGCATTTTTCATTCATTTGATATTTTTACTTATTTATATTGTCTTTATTCATTTTTGACTTTTCAAAACATTTATATTTTTTTGATATTCATTCAATAACATAATTGTTAGTACATTATTTATTCTAACATTTTGATTACTTATTTACTGAATTTATAGAGCAAATCATGAGCAGACATTTAAAATCTGAGAAATATTTAAGTTTGTTAAATCTGAAAAACTAATTGATGTAGACAATAATCAAGTTTTGGATGAAAAAGACAAATTAACAGTTATTTTAGGATACATCCCATTTATATCATATATAATTTATCCAAACTTTGAGGAAAACAGAAGTCTGAGAGATACAATCAAACTTAACTTTTTTGTTTCGCTTTTAATAACAATAGTATACATATCTTGATATACTAGTTTATCAACATTTTTTATACTTTTATATATAATATTTGTAGTTTATGCGAGTATAAATGTTGTCTTGAAGAGTGAAGTGATATCATTTAATTTAAGTTTTTTACCTAGAATCAAGGATAGTGAAATATTATTAAAAACTTGAGTTTTATACTTAAAAAATTATATAAATTGAACTTTTAAACCTGTTCAAGCTATTATAGAAGAACTTAGAGTTAAAAATCTAGAATCAAGAAGAATTGAAGAAGAAAATATAAAAAATATGCAGATTAGCAAACTTACAAATAAGCTTATTTATATACCAATTTTAAATCTAATTTACTTATTTTCACTAGATACAAAATATAGAAATCATATAATAAATTGATTATCCCTTACAATCATTACAATAATTTTATTTTTGATTTACCCTTTTTCAAACATTT
Organism: Candidatus Altimarinus sp.; assembly: GCA_020724225.1. Taxonomy (GTDB): domain Bacteria; phylum Patescibacteriota; class Gracilibacteria; order BD1-5; family UBA6164; genus Altimarinus. The sequence goes on from DYHI01000007.1 coordinate 10,576, forward strand.
TCTATTTACTACTATTCCCTATTTGTTTTGGATTATGATATATAAAATCAGATTTAACATACAAAATGCCTTTTATATTTCATGTATTTAATAGTTTTATATTAATCAAAAATAAATTATCAAACTTAAAATCAAAAGCTACTGTAATAAAAAATACAGTTAAAGAAGAAAGTTTTAAAGTAGAAGAAAAATAAAAAAGCTAGTCATCCTGAATTTATTTCAGGATCTTTAATGCAAAGTTGTAAAAATAAACAAAGAACAAAAACCCCCTACCCCCCTTTATCAAGGGGGTAAGTAGATTCCGGATCAAGACCGGAATGACAACTTAGTGAAATATAAAGTAGATTCCTGCCTCCGCAGGAATGACAATTATAAAGTGACAAATAAAAGTTTTGACAAATCTCAAAATAGTCTATAATAAAGAAGTCCCGCTTCAGGATAAAAACCTGACAATCTGTGGACTTTTTTCAAATGTTATAGGAGATGCAAATGCAAGACAAACTCCCCAAAGCATAGAAGTTCAATTCAACTATTTTTACAAGGAGTCAATCGTGGGAAAAGACATTGAATGGATGGATACCTTGCCGATTCACATCGGTGGCGGTTCCAGCAACATCGGGGCTGGAAGTGGCTGCATCGACGACGAAGTCTGGGATAAGAGGCCGATTCACATCGAAGGCATCAAAGCCGGCTGGGACAAGGGCCTCGGCATCTAGTACTCAAGAAGTTTTTGAGTGTTTTTCCAACCTTGATAAAGGAGATGCCCATGAAGAAACTGGTCGCTGTTCTCGCTATGGCTTAACCTTCCCGACGATCGATCCAAGTGAAACAGACCTCATCTTGGAACTAGCTTAAGCCACTAGTAAATGGTCTCCTATAACAAACAAAGCACCCGCAAGGGTGCTTTTACCTATTTTGAGCAATTTAATATGCTATGAAATAAAACAAAGTACTAAAGATTCTGATTCAAGTCCGGAATGATAAATTGCTACAAAAAAACCCTAGCCCCTTTACAAAAGGGGGTAAAAAGTAACAGATTAATTTTTCATCCTTCTTAGAAGATCTAAGCATTACAGTCAGAATGACATTAAGTTGCAAAAGCTATTACTATTTTTATCATGAAAAAAAGCTATTCACTATTCAGTATTCACTACTTCGCTTCTCCCCAACTTTTTCACTCTCAGGCATCAACTATCAATCTGATTGGAGTATTTACCAAAACTCACTCCATTATATTTCTTATTTCTTTTTCAAGTTTTTCCTTTTCATCAAATTTTACACTAAATACAAGTTCATCATGTACTTGCATAATTAGTTTAGATTTTAAATTGTTTTCATTTATAAATTTATGAATTTTAATCATTGCAAGTTTGATAATATCAGCTGCTGTTCATTGAATAGGCATATTTATTGCCTCTCTTTTTGCTGCTTCAGCAATTATTCTATTTCAGTCATTTATTCATGGAATCAATCTTCTTCTTCAAAACATAGTTTCAACATATCCTGTTTTTTTACAATCTTCTACTACCTTATCAAAAAATTCTCTTACACGAGGGTAGCTTTCATAAAATTTATCAATGTATTTTTTACAGTCAGCAATTGATGCATCTATCATCTTACTTAATCAAAAAGAACTTATCCCGTAAATTACTCAGAAATTAACAGACTTTGCAACTTTTCTTTCCTCTTTTGATATATCATCTTTACCAAATATAAACTTTGCAGTATTGTAGTGAATATCTATATCGTTTTTAAATGCATTTATCAGATTCTCGTCACCAGACATAATAGCAAGAACTCTTACTTCAACCTGAGAATAATCAAATGCAATAATTATTTCGTCATCACATAAAGGAATAAAAGCATTTCTTATTTCTCAAGAAATACCGTTTCAAGTTGGTATATTCTGTAAGTTTGGATTGACACTACTTAGTCTACCTGTACTTGCAATAGTTTGATTATAATTTGTATGGATTAAATCATTTTCATCAAGTTCAGCTAACAATCAATCAACATAGTTTGAAAGAAGTTTTGTGTATGTTCTATACTCAATCAATTTTCTAGCAATTTCATGATTTTTAGCTAGTTCTTCAAGAACTTCATTATCAACAGAAAATCAAGTTTTTGTTTTTTTTCCTGATTTAAGTTGAAGCTTGTTAAATAATACATTTGCAACTTGAGATGGTGATTTTATATTGAATTCAACTCAAGCTATATTATGTATCTCTTTTTCTAGTTTTGAAATCTCATTTTCTAAAAGCATTCAAACTCATTTTAACTTATCTCTATCAATTCTTACTCAAGTTATTTCCATATCTTTCAATACATCAATAAGTGGAATTTCAATATCATAAAGAACTGAGAAGTTTTCTTGACTCCTTAATAAAGGAGGGTAGGGGGTTTTTGTTCCTTGCTCTTCCTCTTCTTTATGTTTCTTATACAATTCCCAAGTAATATAGACATCTTCCCCACTATAAATAGATGCACTTTGTAAATCTACATCATTGAAGTTTAACTTTTTCTTCTGAGTAACTTCATCATAACTAATCATTTTATAATCCATATATTTCAAAGCTAGATCATCAAGTGACAATCATCTAGCTCACGGATTTTTTATGTATTCACCAAGAATTGTATCGTAGATTTTCATAAGAGTTTAGAGATTAGAGATTAGAGATTAGAAAAAGTATAGTTAGTTTAATAAAAATATCAAAAAAATAAATCCCTTCAAATTGAAAGGATTTAAATTATAAGTTAATTATACTAAATCTTGACCTGGTCTGTTGTAATCAAATATTTCTTCAGTTTTGAAAAATCTAGCAATTTCAGCTTTTGCATTTTCTTCACTGTCAGATGCGTGAATTATGTTGTATCTAATAGTTAGAGCAAAATCACCTCTTACAGTACCCATAGCAGATTCCATAGGATTTGTAGCACCACATAGATTTCTCATACCAACTATTGCTTCAGGTCCTTCTAGGATTAAAGCAACTACTGGTGATAATTGCATATAAGAAACTATTTCTGGGAAAAATGGTTTAGAAGCTAAGTGACCGTAATGATCTTTTAATAAATCAGTTGATAAATTCATCATTTTCATTGCTCTGATTTTAAGTCCTTTTTTCTCAAATCTAGAAACTACTTCACCTACTAATCCTCTAAGTACACAATCTGGTTTAAGTAAAACTAATGTTTGTTGCATAAGTATATAATTATTAAATTAAAAATTACGAATTACGAACAACTAAGTCGTAAAACATTCCCGAGTATTATATAGTTTTTATTTTTTAGTCAATTTTATTTTACTCTGTATAAATGAGGATAAGGAGTATATCAGATAAATGATTCTTCGACTTCATTTTTTGGAAATGCCAAAACACTATATAAAGTTCATTTATAACTAAAATATATCATCTCGCTGTCTTTATTTGGAAATGCAATATCTTCAATTTCACTTAGATTTAAATTAGGAAACCACGTTTCTATAATTGCTATGCATTTTCATTTCATTTCTAAAAATTTCATTTCAGATTCTGCTCTATCTTGAATTTCTTTTTCTTGATTACATTTATTTGATAACCTAACTCACTGACTTAATAAAATTTCAATTAATTCTTTATTATGTCACTCATAACATCCAAAATCATATCATCATAAAGAAAAAAATATAATTGAATCATTTATACTATAATCTTCGATTTCCCATAAATCAGACCATTTAAAGGTTGGAAAGTGTGATAAAATAATTTCTCAATAATTTTCTAGAAATTTTAATAGTTTTTCTCTTCTTTTTGCTTCATTTAAATAAGTATTTTTTTCAGTTAAAATTACATGTTTCAAAACTCAATTAATTTCAAACAATAACTGAAACCTCTCTGGCTCATAAGAAACGATTCGTATATCATTTAATGTTTTAACAGTATCAATTAGTCATGGATATGATAAATGTATATATTTTAATACAGTACTTTCCATCCCTTGTTTCTTTATGATAGCCAAAGAAATTTGAGAAGATGTAGAATCAACTAAATCTGTTATAGTAAAATGTTGCTTATTTACATCTCAACCATAACCTGTTTTATTTCTAAATTCTACTACATTTCAATTTGCCATATATACAAATAATAATATAATTAAATTATAGAATTTATAGTTAAATATATATAAATGTCAAATAAAATCCTTATAACTTGAACAAATTCTTGAATATGAAATTATCTTGCAACCAATCTAGTCAACGAAAATAAAATAATTTGAGTTTGAAGATGAGAAAATAATATAATCTGAATAGATTACATAAAATGAGATTTAAAAGATATAAAAACCATAGAAAGTATATCTAATTTTTCTGATAGCTATGATTATGTGGTTATAAACGCCGGGATATGATACTTTGATAAATTTGAAAATATTTCAATAGAAAAACATAAAGAAACTATAGAAACAAATCTGACATCCCCTATTTTACTTTTACAACTACTACTTCAAGAAAAAAAAATAAAAAAATGAATAATATTTATGGGAAGTATTGCAGGGAAAAAAAGTATGAGTAGATGAAGTTCTTATGCTGCTTCTAAATTTTGACTTAGATGATTTGCAATGCAATTAAAAAATGAATTAAAATGAATAAAGGTTCATATAATAAATCCAAGTATAGTGGAAAAGAATTACGAATGAAAAATTACGAATTACGAATTAGTAAATATATCTTCAAAAAATAATTGAATCACACTTAAAAACAACTTTGAATATTTTTGAAACTACAAAAAAACAACTTTAGACGATATACTAGAAGTTGTTAATAATTTAATTAATTGAAATGAAAATAGATTTGAAATAGACTTGTAGAAATTTGAAATCTCAGATAAATAAATTTCAAAAATAACAAATGGAAAGGACCGCCGAAGCGGTCCTATTTGGATTCGGGGTTTGGTAGACTCCCGGTCCGATTTTCCCGAGCCATACGGGTTGGCTAACTCTATGCTGAAACTGTTAAGGTTTTTCAAGAGCTTTTCTCTAATACTCAAGGTCTCGACTAATACATAGTCCTTGAAAGTAGTATAGAAAAGATAGAAACGACCCACTTAGAAGTCAGCAGGGAGAGCAATTACTTCAAAATGTGTAAAGAGCGGAATAATCATCTAAACTCTTATTATCTCCTTTCTATTAAGTTTAGGAAAACTTAGAAATCCTGCAAGCAGGTCCTAGATTTGATCACCCCCTTTCCGCATGAAGCTTTACATTTTATAGTCAATTAATTTTCTTTGTCAAAAGTTTTTTTAAGATTTTTTAGATTTAGTATTCTATACGAGTTTTTTCGTACATTTCTCTTATTTCTGACCATGATAAGTCATTTACTTTTGTAGGAACTTTTCAATATAATTTGCTTAAAACTTTTTCATCAAATGCTCACTTAATTCAAAATGCTACTGTTCATTTTCATTTATTTCAATGCATTTTTATTACATTAACTGGAAAAATATTTCATTTATGGAATATCTTACTTAAAACAAATATTTCATTAAAATCTCATATTCATTGTTCCTTACATGTTTTTACAATTTGCCTTACTGCATATTTTATATTTCACATTGTAGCAATTCAATAATTTAATAATCTAGGAGTTCATACAAGAATTTTATCAACCCATTCATAAAATGGTCTTGAATCATGTCACTTCTCATCATTTGTATTTACTGATGAAACAATTTGTGCTTCAATATATTTTACTCAAATAACTTTTGGTGATTTTTCAGATGGAGATCATGTAATATTTATATTTTCTATATTTCTTTCTTCATCATTATATTTATAAGGTTTTCAATCAAAATATTTTGATTCTATTAAATGGTATGTCCCAATATGATTTTGTTCTACTTCAATTTCTCAGGAAAATAATTTTTCCAAAATCAATTCTAATATTTTGATATAATATTGTTCCATTTCATCTCAATCTCAAGTTTCTTCAACTTTTACTTTGAAGCGAACCAAATCTTTGATTGCATCAACGGTTTGATATTTTCTTTTTGCAAGTAATTTTAGAATAACACTTCTTTCAGATTTCTCGTCAAATATAAAATCAATATCTGTAGATCTTTTTTTTCAATTTCAATCAGCAAAGGATAGATTAACAGATAATTCGTTATCTTTCTCTTGTAAAACATCAACTCAGTCAATATTTTTAATTGTAGTCTTAATATAGTCAGTAACCATTTGCAAGTGTGAAAAATCAATGGCAGTTTCAATTGAATTCAAAATCAACATCATTTTCAAAATTGAACAATGAAGAAATCTTCATGAAATTGAAGATTTATATGGATTATTATCTATAAAATCAACAAAGGATTCTAATCTCTTAAAAGAAATTCATTCAAATTTCTTAATTACACTTCATTTTATATGAAAATCATTTATCAAAATTTCGATTGCTTTTTCGTATAGTTCCTTTACTTTTTTAAATGTTTTTACACAAGGTTTATTTGATTTTCAATTATTTGTCATCAAAGCAATTAATTGTTTTTTTTCATCAGATGATATTGACCTGAACTCATCTGGTAATTGTTCATAAGTTGGGAAATCTAATAGTGTAGGATTATCCTCAGAAACAATACTATTATCTCATAATTTTATTCAAGATTTATTCTCTAAAACTTTTTGAACAAATCAAGGTACAACAAAAAGAGGAGAATTTGCCAAAACTTTTAATCACATTTTTTTATCAGATTCTAAATCTCATAATTCTTCATATGTAATTGGTAAAGACATATTATTATATTTATTTAAACTTGTAAAAATTAAAAATATTTATATATTTTATCAGCTTTTTAAAATAAATCAAACATTGCAAAAATTTCAAAAACGAAAAGTTCGAGGAAGTAAAATTTTTTTGAAGGGAATTTACTTTATTTGTAAATGACCAATAAAAAATTTTACTGACAATGAAATTTGATGTTTTTCAAATTTTTAAAAAGCAACTATCTCGGAAATAGTTTAACATATAATTAACATTTATGCAAAAAAAATTGGAATTACTAATGCCTGCTTGAAGCATGGAGAAGCTAAAATATGCATTTGCATATTGAGCTGATGCAGTATACGTATGAGCACCTATGTTTTCACTACGTGCTAGAACAAACGCTTTTACACTTGATTCACTTCAAGAAGCTGTAAATTACACAAGAAATCTACCTTGAGAAAAAAAGATATATTTTACAGCAAATATCTATGCTCACAACCTAAAAATCAAACCATTTCTAGCACAATTCAAAAAGATGTACGATATGAAACCTGATGCATTTATCATGGCAGATCCTGGACTTATATATCTAGTTAGAAAAGAATTTCCAGATGCGATAATTCACTTATCAGTACAAGCAAACAACACAAACTGGGCACAAGTACAATTTTGGAAAGAATTATGAGTAAAAAGAATTATTTTAAGTCGTGAAATAAGTATAAGAGAAATGAAAGAGATTCACGAAATGGTACCTGATATAGAACTTGAAGCTTTTGTACACTGAGCAATATGTATGGCTTATAGTGGTAGATGTCTTATATCTAATTACCTTTCAAATAGAGATCCAAATCAATGAACATGTAGTCACTCTTGTCGTTGGGAATACAAAGTATTTAAAGATGATAAATCAGAGGCAGAACTTGAGATAGCTACAGGTAGACCAGAAGATTATGAAGAACTTGCATGAAACTTTTATTTAGAAGAAAGAGAGAGACCAGGAGATATGATGGAAATAGATGAAGATCAATATTGAACTTATCTTATGAATTCTCGTGATTTGATGGCAATAGACTATATAAAAGAATTGGCTGATGCTTGAATTATAAGTTTCAAAGTAGAATGAAGAAATAAAACTGTAAATTACCTCGCTTCAGTTTGATCTGCATATAGACAAGCTTTAGATGCAGTAGAAAAATGAAATGATTATGATAGTAAAAAACTTGCAGAAGAATTATTTTCAATTGCAAATAGATGATACATACCAGGTTTTCTTGCATGAAATCCAAATCAAAATGCTCAATTTTATGAGAAAAATGGTACATTTGGTACAAAAGCCTTTTGTTGAATTGTAAGATGATATGATGAAAAAGAAAAACTAGCAAGAATTGAGGTCAAAAATAGATTCAATATCTGAGATGAATTAGAATTCATAAATCCAAAAAATAAATGGAAAGAAAAAGTTGAAAAAATATTCAGAATAACAAATGTAAACCATTCAACTTGAAAAGAATTATTTATAAATAATAAATTTGAAGAGAAATATACAACAAATGAAGAATCAGCTCACGGATGATGATATGAAGTTTGGATAAACTGTGAAAAAAATCCTTGAGAATTTGCAATAATCAGAAAAGAAATTGAAGAGGGAGAAAATTTAGATTTTAAAGAATAATTATGTATTTAGTAGACAAAGATGTACTAAACTTAATTGATGATTTAGATGACAATATTTCAAAAATTAACCCTTGATGAATTAAAGAAGCACTGATTCATACAAAAAAACTAATTGAAAATATATTATCATCAATATGAATAAAATGAAAAAATAAGTTTAAATTTGAATCTTGAAATCCAAATAAAACAGAGCTTTGAATAATATTAGAAAACAGATGAAGTACCCCTAATTATATTACTGTTTGACATATAAAAATACTTCTAGAATTAATTTTAGTTTGATTAAATGAGTGATACACAAATATAAATAATCAAAACGAAACGTTCAAACAAACTGTGATTGTTTTGATAAAGAATATAATTACACATATTGATGTAATTATTGAAAAAAATTGATATAATCAACCTAAATTAATTTGAAGGATATAAAAAGAAGAACACTAGTGATGGTGTTCTTCTTTTTCTTCATATTCATCATCATTTTCTAGATGGTGTGATGAACTTTGCACATCAGATTTATAATTACTATAAAATTGTTTTGATAAATATGTCAAAAAACTAATGAATATCCAAAATATTACCCTAAAAAAAATAATAAAAAATAAAAAATAAAGAGCTAAATAACTATTATCACTAAAATATCAAACTAGAGTAGAATTTCAAAAATTATCAAAAAAATCTTTAATATAACTTATTTCTACAGCAGAATTGAAAGAAATATAAACTAAAATAGAAATAAAGAAAAAAGGAAAAAATAATCCAAATAAAAATGAAGCAAGTTTATTATCCGATACTTTGAAGCTCAAGAAATTGTTTGAAAGTAATATAAGTCAAAAAACTGGGATAAGAAAAGTTAAAAAACTTAAGATAAATGACTTATTTGAAATCAAAAATCACGATTCAGGAATAATTATATTTTTTAAAACTGTATTTGGAATTTCAATCAATTTAATATGTAAATTCACTATCATAAAAAGTATAAAACCTATAATAACACCAAAATAAAATTTATGTAATTTTTCAAGTCACAAAAAAATAAAAAATAAACCTGATAAAAGTGAAATTACAAGTATGAAATAATCTATATTTGAAAATGACAAAAATGAGTTCATATATTTAGTATTTACAAAACAATAGATCCCTGCGAAGGCAGGAATGACAAAAGAATTATTTCTTATTAAAACAAATTACATAAAGTTCAAAGCTTCTATCACGACAAGCATGAGGTTTAAATTCAGTAAAACTTCAATATCTAGTTTTTATAGCATTGGTTAGATCAAAAAAATCCTCTCATTTAAATACTTTTAAAACTAGATTTCATCATTTTTTCAAAAAGACATCTGCAAACTTCAAAATCTCAATATTTAGTTCAACTGACGCATATTGATCTACATCTCTATTTCAAGTTGTATTTGGTGCAATATCTGAAGTAATCAAATCAAATTGATTTCATTCTCAAATATAAGCTTCTACCTTTGGTTTTAATGTATCAAATTCAAAAATTGAATGTACTATTGTATTTATATTTTTTTGACTATATTTATCAATTGGTTTTATATCAATTCAAACTATATTTCAAGTATCTTTTATTACTCTTTTTATATATTGTATAAAACTTCAAGGTGCAGCTCAAACGTCACAAACATTCATTCATTCTTTTATCAACTTATATTTTTCTTGAATTTCTATCAATTTATACACACTCCTAGCTCTATAGCCCTCTTTTTTTGCTTTTAAGAAGTATTCATCTTGAACTATGTATGGTTTTACTTTTCTTTTTACTCTCACTTTAATTTTATTTAATAACTAATATATTGTCATTCCTGTGTAGACAGGAATCTTCTTTATATTATTACTACATTTTCCTTAATATAATGTAGATTTCCGGATCATACCACTCCGGGTACATGTCTCCGAAGATGACAAATTAATAATTTATTTATATTATACTATTTATTACAAATGCAGATCATCATCACAATTATCAAAGCTATCAACTACATGTTTTAAAACATATTCAACACTCGCATATTCAAAAGTATTTACTTTTCTTTTTATATTTCTATATATTTCAATGAAATTAGTACTACCATAATTTACTTCTATTTTAGCTTCAAATAATGCACTAATAATATCAGCTGATTTAACAAAAGGTCATTCATTTCATGTCCAAGGAGTCAACATATATGGTTTAACATAAGCTTCATATTCATCTCAAACATAATAGAAAAGGTAATCTTCAAGCATATCTTTTTCAACTTCTTCAAGTATTTCTTCAAATCAAATAATAGCTTTTTTTGTAGGAGTAATTATATCTCAAGTAATAGCTTCAGGTATATCATGGTACAATGCTTTGAACATTAGCTCAAATAAACTTAAATTAGCTCAATTTTTATGATTTTCAATTGTTCAAAGTACATAAGATAAAAATGTGATCAAAACTAAGTGAGCCATAACTGAGATTGGAAACATTCTTTTTTGTTGATTCCATCTAAGTGAATGAGATAATTTCCTTATATTTGAAAGATATTTTTCATAATTTGGGTTTTTAAGTAGCATATCAAGACTTTTTAAATCCTTTCTTTTTTCATCAAGTTGTCACATAATCTCTTTGTATGGAACTTCATACATATCAGCAAATACTTCCCTATTTACAAGACATTCTTTGTATCAAGCATATCTTTTAGAAGCTTCAATTATGGAAAGTTCCAAAGTTTTATCCGTGTTATGTATAGTTTCTATTATATCATTTTTTAAGTAATCTGGTGCATCAAAAGAAAATATGTAATCATAAACTTTTTGTTCAAGTTTATTAAATATATCTTTATTTACTTTTTCTATATAATTTCTAGTTCAAGAATTGATATCTGAAAGAACCAAAATCTTTATAGAATTGAAAATAATTTTTTTTATGATAAATTCTTTATCAACTGTTTTTCAATTTTGCTCTTCAAGAAATGAAAGAAACATAGCAACATGAAGTGTAAATCAAACATTATCCAAGTGACTTATATCCTCAATTCTTGGAAAATTATTCCATCTCTTCATAGAAATACCTGAGGTAAGCATCAATTTTAAAAGAGTTCAAATCATATGATAGTAGTTAATGAATAGTACTTATTTTTAGATAAATCTATTTTAAATAATTAGTCATAAAAATCAATTAAATTTTTAATTTTTAAAATGTCAAAAAATAATTTGACTATTATTAGATAATATTTAATATTCATTAACTTTAAATCAATAATTTATTATATATGACTCAAAATAAACTTGAACAAGAACTTAAAGATCAACCAAAATCAGCAAATATTGCATCTGAAAAAGTTATGGAACATATATCAAAAGATAATATTGTTGCATATCGTATACAGCATGAAAGAGAAAAAACTATCATAAATGTAGTATCTATTCTTGATTGAAAATTTCGTAGATTAGAAATGGAAGTATATGTTGATTGAGATAATTCTCCTCAAATTATTGCTGATAATAGAGATAGTTTAGATTGAAATACAATTAAAACTAAAATTCATTCTCTAATATTATCACAAAATCCATGAATACTTGCCAGAGTAGAAGAATTAGATTTAGATAACCTAAATCAACTATTATTTTTATATTATATTTTACTTACAAATAATTGATTTAAAATAATAAATAAAGTTGAAGTTTAAAGTTCAGAAATTACTTCAAATCATTTAAAAACTTTAAAAAATATCTAAACACACTAAGTTTAGATATTTTTTAATTATTAGTTATTATTAATCTGACTTTGTTCATTTTTTAATTCTTCTTTTTGTCTTTTCTTTACATCCTTCCAACATTCTCTTTTACATCAATCAGTTTGTCTATTTGCTTCTATTCTCTCACTAAATTTTTTATAAGATCTTTCAAATACTTTTTCAACTGATGATATATATCATCTTTTTTGAAGTGAATGCAATAAGCAAACATAATCCCAAAAAACATCTCCAAGTTCATCTTCTAAATAAACTGAGTTATTTAGTTTTATTTCATCTTTCATCTCTTCTATCTCTTCAATAATTCACTTTAAATAAGTTTCATATCATACATAAAAATCTTTATGCAAACTATCTGATTTTTTAATATCTTCTTCAAATTCAGAAATCCTAGACTCTGAAAGTGCTATGATTTTTTGGAAAATTGAGTTCATAATATTAGAGTTAAATTAATCCACATAAACTTCTCTTGGTTTACTACCATTACTAGGTCCTACTACTCAAAGTTCTTCAAGTATATCAAGAACTTTGGCTGCACGAGCATATCAAAGTCACAGTTTCCTTTGTATAAGTGAAGTTGAAGCTTTTTTTGCTTCTTTTACTACTTGGATTGCTTTTTCTACTATTTCTGGGTCTTCATCCTGATCTCATTCATATCTTTCCATAATAGAGCCTTCTGAAGTTGATCTACCATTTACTATATTTGGATCGTACATATTTTCTATCACATCTGGGTCTATCGTAAGTTTGATTTGATTTACAACAGCTTCTATCTCATCTGTATCTACAAATACTCATTGAACTCTTTCTGGCTCTATTGTACCTGTTGGACTATATAGCATATCTCATCTACCAAGTAAATCTTCGGCTCAAGCTTTATCTAAAACAGTTCTACTATCTATTTGTGATGCTACAGTAAATGCAATACGACTTGGAATATTTGCTTTGATTAATCATGTGATTACATCTACAGATGGTCTTTGAGTTGCTACAATTAGATGCATACCTACGGCACGAGCCATTTGAGCTAGACGAGCAATACTTCATTCAACTTCTTTTTTATTTCAACTCATCATTAAGTCTGCAAGTTCATCTATAATTATAACAATATAAGGCCATTTCTTGTCTTTATCTACTTTTTCATTATATTCTTTTATATTTTTTGCATTTACAGCAGTTGCTAAATCATATCTTCTAAGCATCTCTGCAACTCACCATTTGAGTGCATTTACAGCTTTGTCTGGATTTGTGATAACAGGAGTTAGTAAGTGAGGTATACCATTATATATAGAAAGTTCAACTCTCTTTGGATCTACCATAATAAACTTAAGTTCTGAAGGTGAAAATTTAAATAACATACTAAGTATAAATCAGTTTACTCAAACAGATTTACCAGATGCTGTTTGTCCAGCAACAAGCAAGTGAGGCATCTTTGTAAGGTCTCAAAGTATTATATCACCATTAACATCTTTTCAAACTGCAATTGGTATATCAAATTTAGGTGATTTATAAAGTGGATTTTCTAATACCTCTCTAAGTCAAACTGTACTTCTCTCACTATTTGGAGTTTCAATTCACACAACTCAAAGTCCAGGAATTGGAGCTTGAATTCTTATACTTTTAGCATGTAGAGCAAGTGTTAAATCTTTTTTTAAATTTTCTATTTTTTGGAGTTTAACTCACTCAGCTGGTTTAAGTCTATATTGGGTAACTGTAGGTCAAACTTTGTATCAATCCATATCCACTTCTATCTTGAATTGAAGTAACTTTTCTTCTATTTCTATTTCTTTTCTTTTTACCTCATTTTCATCTACTTTTATCTCACTTCATCTATCATCAAGAAGTGTAATCTTTGGTAATACCCATTTTCAAAAATCAGGTTCTTTAAACTCTTTATCTTCTACCTTTTTATCTTTTTTTCCAAAAAATTCTGCAACGGATTCTCATAATTTTTCTACTTTTTCAACTGCTATTTTTTTAGGAAATTCTTTTTCAAGAGGGATTTTTTGTTGTTTTATATTTAACTCTTCTTTTTCTTTTTTTAACATAGAAAGAGCTTCGTCTAAATCTTTTTTCTTTTTTTCTAATTCTTCTTCTTTTTTAGTTTTTCTATTATCTTCTTTTGATGACTTTATATCTTTTGTTGCTTCTCGTGCAAAATTATCTTTGATTTTTGATAAATCAGGTTTCATAGAAACAGCTTTTTCAAGCAATCATCTCGGTGAAAATCTAAAAAGAATAACAAGTGAAACAACAAACAAAATCAAAAAAACAAGCAGAGTAGTTTGAGTTCAAAGTAATCATTTCAAAACTGGATAAAGGTTAAAAATCGCCTTATATTCAGTAAAATAACCTATTATAGTACAAATTGAAGAAAAATAAAATATAAATCAAAAAGCTCTGTAAACATTGAAATTGAAATTTATGCCGTTTTTAAAAAGCATAAAAGAAAAAAGTAAAAATGCAGGAGAAACAATAAATTTAAAGTACTCTCAAACCAAAGTGGAGAAAGTAAGTGATAGATAATATCAAAAAACTGAATTTGTATCTGCAAATATTGTTGATGCTCACAAAATCAAAAAAAGTATTCAAAATACTACTTTATTTAATTCAGGAGGTAGTGATACTTGTTTTCTTCTTGCCATAAGGGAAATATAGTAAAAGTTAATTTAACAAAGTATAATTACTTATTTTAATAAATCAAAAAAAATACTAAAAAAGACCAATTCTATAGCGATATTAGAATTGGTCTTTTGGAACACATTTATAAAATTAGATTTTCAAAGTTTTTGGAGCTTTTGTAGGATTTAAAGAAATTCTTTCTAATCATCCTGATCTTGTGTTTTTTTTAGTTCACAATCAAAATTGAGCGAGCATTTCTTCAACTTTTTCTTTTGTTAGATGTTCATAATAATCTTCGTTGACTGCA
>DYHI01000007.1:25664-39572 GCA_020724225.1 Candidatus Altimarinus sp.
AACTTTTTCTTTTCTATCTCTTTCAACTAAACTTTGTAATTTTGCATGTGATAATCAAAGCAGTTGTCATAGTTCATAAGTTTTTTCTTCCTCATTGCTATATCAAGTTATATCTAAAACATTTGAAACTTTTACTTTAGATTCTGCAAATGGATTATCTAATAAATTTAATTCTCTTTCTGAGTATGAATCCATAGCAATTCTAACTGCTTTTGATAATGGTTTTTCTTGTGTTCTTAATGTTTCATTTGAAGTATTTAAACTTCCTAATTCTTTTGTTTTCATATTTGTTTTTATTATTAAATTAAATTTTTTCCTTTCCTTTATTTTAAATTTTTATATTTTCTCACTATCACTTTTCTACATTTTTATAATTCTAAATTACTTTACCGATACTGTTAAATTTTTTGTTTTTGTCATTGCTATAGATATTAAGTATGCTCATTCTCACTTTGTAATATGTTGGTAAGGCTGGTAATATGCTTCTCAAAATCTATCTTTCCATGTTGTTTCCTTATCAAAAATTGTATTTGCTTTTTTATTATCTTCATTTTCTAAATCCCTATATGTAATCGAGACTTGCGAGGTTTTATTGAATACTAAATATTTATAAACCTTATCGAGATAATCTTTTCTTGTAATAGGATTAAATGAGCTTGGAGTTTCTTTATTTATAGCAGTTATATTTGTATCTATTACTGATAAAATATTTCTATCAACAGTATCTTTTTTAATTGAAACCAAAGTATTTTTTATCCAATCTATAGCTTCTTTTTCAGTCATAGACTTTTTCTCTTGAAAATATCATTGATTAAGAGAATTTTTAGCTATATTGTTTTGTAAAACTTCCATTACTTCATTGTAATATACATAAGTATCTGTAAGTCACTTAGGAGCTTGACTTTTTACATTTAAAGTAATTAAGTCCTTTTTTTCAGGGAAAGAATAAAGTTTTATTTTTGCATTTTGATCAAATACTTTGTAATTAAATATTACCAATCCTCAAACTGTATCACTGTATGTAATTTTTTTACTTTTAACATAATCAGAATCACTACAATCTTTTTTCAAAATATTTTTTATATCTTTTATATTTCAAGATAAAACACATAGTTTTGCATTTCATTCTGCTTTCAAATCAAATTCTCAATTATATTTAATATTTAGAAGTCTTGCTCATTTATCATCTTTTAACATTACTACTCAAACATTTTTATCTCATAATATTACTTTTGATTTTGCAACAGAAACTGCAGATTTAGCAGAAATTGTTTTTCAATTATCAAAAACTCTTAAATCTATACTTTTGATAACTTTTTCTCACATTTTTACATAAAGAGTGGTATTTCATATTTTTTTTCAAGATAATGTTATATCTCTAACTCAATCTGTAAAATTATAAAATTTTTCAGGAAAAACTGAGACTAAATTTGAGTCAAATGAAAAAGTAATTGGATATGGTGTATTTCATCTAAAAGATCTTCATTTAGCATCTGTAATCTTTAATACAATTTTTTTATTAAATCAAACTCATATATTATTTCAAACATCATTGGTTTGTATTTCTATATTGTATTTATTTTGAAATTCTTTAATTTCTCTTTCTTCAATTTCTTCTCTAGTCATCATTCATTCTCTAGATATTTTTTTGACTTCAGAATTTCAAACTACCTCTGTTACTACATCATTTGAAGCATCATTTCAAGCTAAATAACTTTCATAATCTTTTTTTGCTTGAGCTCTAGTTTTTGGTCAAAAATATCAAGCTCATTCATCATTTTTAGTTAAAATTACCTTTTTATCTAATTGATATCTGATAATATCTTCTAAAACAGATGAATAATTTCAATCTATATCTCAATTATAATATCCTAAATTTCTATATATTTTTTGTACTTCTACAATATCATTATAAGGGGAACCAATATAAACTGCTTTTTCAAAAATTGAAGTATTAGAATTTGATGAAGATACAGTAGTATTTTTTGAAGTTGATTTTTTTACTACTACTTCTTTTACAGTTATATTATTTAATATAGATCAATTTGATTCTAAAAATGAAATAGGATCAACTGTAATAGTTTGTAACTCTTTAAAACATAATCATTCATTTACAATTTTGTTATATCCATATGGACATGTTTCAAAGTTATAATATGCTGGAGATTTTGCAGTTGAAATATCTATCTGAAAATGTAGATGATTTCAAGTTGAATTTCAAGTAGATCAAACTTCTCAGATTTTTGCTCATGATTTTAATTTATCTCAAACTTTTACATCTATTTTTGATAAATGTGCATAGTTTGAAACCACTTTTTTACCATTAATTTCATGCTTAATAGTTACTAGATTTCAAAATTCTAGTCTGTTTTGAGCTATTATAACTTCTCAATCAGCCATAGCATAAACAGGAGTTCATTCTGAAGTAGCAATATCTATTCACATATGTCATCAATTTCACACATCCCACCCATATTTATATGAGGCTCACCATAAAACAGTATATCTTCTAGTATAATAATTGTATCAATTATCTAAATCCGCATATTTTTGATAATCCTTAGTATTAAGAATTTTCAGATTTTCTTTACAACTACTATCTAAATCAGAAAATTTTTCAAATCTACATTCAAGCTTCGCAACTTCTTGAAGTGGATAGATGATTTTTTGACTATCTGATCTAGTTATATCCGGGGGTATTATAACCAATCATATCAAAAGAATTGATATGGTTTTTTTTAAATTAGTTTTCATATATTATTTTTAGAAATAATCTTTTTTTTAAAATGTTTTTATATATAATAAGATAAATCAATCTTAAATCTTCCCTATTAACCAATTTATTATATATTTGACACTTTATATTTTTTGTGTGTAGTTAATTATTTCTAAATATATTAGAACATATTTTTAATTAATTGTCAAATTAATTATACTATTTTATATTATTATTAATTGTCAAGTTTTAAGTATCTATAGTTTTATGGCTTTAAGTAGACAATTTTAATAATTGAATAAAAAATGATTTTTATGGATATAAAGAATGTGAATTGAGATTTGAAGATTTAGTTTAGTGAAGAAAACCCCCTACCCCCTTTACAAAAGGGGGAATAAATAGAATATTTTCATCTTGTTAATCTGTTAATTTTTAAATCTATATTATGTATATCTTCGAAATTGATTTGTTTTGAATAACTATTGCTCCTACATATTACTGACTTATGTATGTTTTAGCTTTTATAGCTTCATATACACTTGTAAAAGATGACTGAAGCTAAGTTCAAAAAAAATGGATGATTTACTTTTATATGTATTTATATGAGTTATATTATGATGAAGACTTTGATATATACTTTTTTATGACTTATCATATTACCTAGCTAATCCTATAGATCTTGTAAAAACATGGGAATGATGAATGAGTTTTCATGGTTGAGTTATATGAGTAGTATTAGCTATGTACTTTTTCAGCAAAAAACATAAAATATGATTTTTAAAACTTGCTGACGAAATATGTTATACCTTACCTATATGAATATGACTTTGAAGAATTTGAAATTACATAAATAAAGAGCTACTTTGATTTAGCCCTTATGATTGACCTCTTGCAGTATACATAAACTCAGTATGATACTTCCCTTCTCCTTTACTTGAAGCATTTTTAGAATGAATCATATTATTTTTGATATTGAATTACTTTTATAGAAAGAAAAAAGAGTGAAAATGATGACTAAAAGATTGACAAATATGAGCTTTATTTTTGATTTTCTATGCAATATTTAGACTATTTGTAGAAATATTTTTTAGGATGCCTGATTCTCAAATAGGATATATTTTTTGATTTCTAACTATGTGAGAAATACTAAGTATTCCTATGCTTTTGGTATGAATATATTATTATGTAAAATTAAATAAATAATGACAATTTCAAACATACTAATCATAATCTCTACTATAATTACAGCACTAACCTACTTCATACCAAGTTTGTACCAATTTGGTTTGAATAGCATTTTTTTTCAAGACTGAATTTATCATATTTTTTTGATTCAATTTCTATTTTATCAGTTTTTGCACTGAGGAATAATGCATTTATTATTCAATTCAATTTTTATTTATATATTTTGAAATCAACTTGAAGTCTTGATTTGAAAAACTAAGTTTTTATACTTTTTTGTGTTTAACACTATTTTTACTTGAGTAATGTTATTTTTATTAGCTCAATGAAATACAATTTGAATAAGTTGATTTTGTATGGCTTTACTTAGTTATGTAACTCTTGAATTATACAATAGATGAGATACCGAATATAAGTGATGAATCACAGCAATTATCCTAAACATAGCTATATGATTTGTTCCATGAATAAGCCTTTTATGACATTTATTTTGAAGTATTGCTTGAGTTTTGTTTTATTTTGCAAATAAATTGCTACAAAAAAATCATTCTAGTTAGAATGATTTTTTAATTAACTATCTCCCAATCCTCAATATCTCAAGGAACTATTTCAAATATACTATTTACTTCAATTTCTTTAATTCAAACTAATTTATTATACCTTTCTATATCTCTAGTTTTTAGTTTATTTAAAAGGTGATTAAATTCATACTTTACTTGTCATGAAGTAACATTTATTATTTTTGATTTTTCTATGTGTTTAATTTTATCTGCTGAAAAATTGTATCATCTAGATTTAGCTTCTAGATAAATCTGATATAAAAAAGCATCAATATAATCAAGAGGATTATCTGATAGTTTAAATCTATTTAACTGAGGATGATTTTTGTATCACTTTGTATTTCAATGTAAAACATTTCTAGCCAAAAGTCATTCTCGCCATCAAGCTAGAAGTCATTTCGTATCAAGGTATTTTGGATGTAATGACCAAAGACGCATAGATTAAAGTTAAAATTAATTTTCCTCAACAACTTCTTCCTCTTTATTCATCCTTTTATTTAGTTCATCCCAAACTTCTTTTGGGATATTTTTTGCTATTTTTACTTCTGGGTATTTTTTTGCAGCTAAAAATGGTCATCTTTTGCTATTTTTGATTACTAATTCCTCTCATGTTTCTTCATCTATCAAAAGTCATTTTTCTTTTACTATTTCCTCTAGTATCTCATCTTTTTCTGATTTTATCTTCCCTATCCATTTTACTTCTGGGTATAGAGAGCTTGCAAGAAATGGTCCAAATCTACCAGTTTTTACTACTATTGTTCATTCTATTCAATCAGGACATGGTTTTCACTCATATTTTTGTTTTAAAGCTTCTAAATTATTATCAGCTCAAGCTTCTCTTTCTATGTAGTTACATTCTGGCCAACCACTACAACCTATAAATTTACCAGTTTTACTAAACCTGTAAATCAAATCTTTTCCACAATTTGGACAAGGTTTTCAGACCATTTCTATTACTTTCTCAGCATTTTCTCAAGCATGCTCTAGATCTTTTTTAAGAGTTCACTCCCAAAATCTAGAAAGCATACTTTGGTATTTTTCTTCGCCATTTGCGACTTTATCAAAATCCTCCTCTACAAGTGAAGTAAATTTATAATCCATCATCTTTTCAAAGTATTTTGCTAGAAAATCAGTTGTAGTAAAAGCAATATCAGTTGGTTTTAAATATTTTTTTTCAAATTTTTCTATATAACCTCTATCAATTATAGTAGAAATAGTTGGTGCATAAGTTGAAGGTCTACCTATTCACTCTCACTCCATTTTTTTAACTAAACTTGCCTCAGTATAGCGAGCTGGTGGACGAGAAAATGTTTGAGAAGATACAATTGATGTAGAATCTACCTTATCTCATATATTTAACTTAGGTAATTTAGAAACTTCTTCTTCATCTCACTCATCATCATTTCACTCAATATATAACTTCATAAATCAATCAAATTTAATTACTTCTCATTTAGTTATCCAATTTGAATTTGAGTTAATTGTTGGTGAAAAATCCATAGTCGTAACTTCGATTAAAGCATCACTCATCTGACTAGCAACAGTTCTTTTCCATATAAGCTCATAAAGTTTAAGTTCCTGAGAATCTAAAATTCATGACAAACTATCAGGAGTTTTTGAAATATCTACTGGTCTAATAGCTTCATGAGCTTCTTGTGCTGATGCTTGTTTTGTTTTATAAGATCTTTCATGATGATAATCTTTTCAATAAAGTTTTTCTATGACTTCTTTTGCTGCAGATTTTGCAAATGTTGATAAATTTACACTATCAGTTCTCATATATGTGATAAGTCATTGTCTTTGTCCTCATCATAAATCAACTCATTCATATAGTTTTTGAGCTATCATCATAGTTTGTTTAACTCAATATCAATATTTACGACTTGCTTCTTGTTGAAGTGTAGAAGTTGTAAAAGGAGCTCCTGGACTTCTTTTACTATCCTTTTTAACTGTATCATTTAACACAAATTCTAGTTTAGTATTTGCAGTATAAATCTCATTTCAATTTTTATCTTTAGTTTTAACTAAATTATCAAGAGATGGTAATAACGTAAGAAGTAATTTTTCAACATCTTCTTTTGAGTTAAATACCTTTGATTTTCATCATATTTTTTCAAGTATAGTTTTAAAAGCAAAATTATTATGTTCTAAATTTGCTTGTATTTTCCATGATTCTTTTGGTTTAAATTCCTGTATCTCTCTTTCTCTTTCAACTATCATTTTTACAGCAACCGATTGTACTCTTCAAGCTGATAGTCATTTTCTTATCTTTTTCCATAAAACAGGACTAACTTTGTATCAAACTAGTCTATCAAGAATTCTTCTAGCTTGTTGTGCATCTACTAAGTTTATGTCTACGTTTCTAGGAGTTTTTATACTTTCCTCAATTGCTTTTTTAGTAATTTCATGAAATACTATCCTTTTTACTTTTGTAGGATCTAAATCAAGCACACTACAAAGGTGCCAACCAATAGCCTCTCACTCACGATCCTCATCGGTTGCTATCCAAACCTCATTTGATCTTGAAGCTAATTCTTTTAGAGAATCTACTGTTTTTTTCTTATCTTTTGATACTTGATACTTTGGAGCAAAATCTTTTTCTATATCTACTCACAATTCTTTTTCAGGCAAATCTCTTATATGTCACATAGATGCAACTACCTTGTAGTCAGATCACAAAAACTTTTCAATAGTTTTTCATTTTGCTGGAGATTCCACAATTACAAGATTTTTTGCCATAAGAAGAAAGTTAAATATATTTATATAAAGTTAACAAGTTTTTGTTTTTAGTCAAAAAAAAATTAGAAATTTAAAAAATAATATGATATAATTCTAAAAATATTACTAAAATAAAACTAAATGCAATTAAATTGAGAAATTGATAGAGATGAATTGTATTGAAAAAATCTGCTTCCAAAAAAATGAAGGTCAATTGATACTTATGAAGAACAATTAGCTATTACTGAATGAACACTACTAGTTAGATGTTTAGATGTATATAATAATACTTGAGAAGTTAAATTACTGGATATTTGAGGAAATAATAGTACTGCATTACTAGATTTAAAATCAAAATTAATGACAATTAAAATCCCAGAAGAAAAAATCTTTGTAACTAAAATTGATATAGAAAAAGTTAATCAAGAATGAGTAAATTTTTTAAATTGAGATATAGAAGATGATGCATTTTTATTAGAATTAGTTGAAACTTTATGAATAAATTCACAATCAATAATATTTATGAATCAAGTAAGTCAATATTTATGAGATAAATTTAAAGTAATAAAATTTGTAGTTGATTTTTTGTTACAAAAATGATGAGTATTTTATTTTAATTTGGTTCCATCAACTATATACTCCTGAAAAAATGCTTCTTGAAGAATAAATCCATATTCAATATTTTTTGATGAATTATTTAAAATTTGGGAAGAAAATGAATGAGTAACAATAAATAAAAAATATTGAGAAAATTTACCACATTTATATATGTATGAAGCTATAAAAGATGAAAATAATTGAACTATTTCTATGCCTTGATTCAGAAGAATAGTTGAAAAAGCAGTTAATTGAGTTCAATTATCAGCTTATAATATAAATGAAAGAATGAGTTTAGATTATTTAGGTTTGCAATTAGAGTCGAAATGAAAAGTTCAATCAACCATGAAAAAATAACTTATTAGTTTAAAAAAATGAAGTTTACACTTCATTTTTTTAATAGTATATATCAAGTACATTTTTAACTAAATTTCTATTATCATAAGGAAATTTATGATTTTCTAGATATCTGACAATAGCATAGAATATGCTCCAGACATTATTTTCTGTATAAAAAAATGCATTTCACTCACTTTTAACTGGATTAAACTCATTTAATAAATTATTTAAGTAGTTATCTTTTGATACTATAGGTACAATTCATTTTTTTAAGTAATCAGACAATTTAGCCATACAATTATCACAAACTATAAAATCAACTCAAAAAAGTAAACTATCAGATATATCGTCCATATATATCATACTCTCATATTGTCAAAACTCTTCTTTTGAAAGTACAATTAAATCAACAGGAAGAATAGATAATCAATCTAAAAGATTTTTTAAAAGATCTTTATCTTCCATAACAATTATTCATACAATTTTATTTTTCTTAAGCAACTTGTATTTGTTTTTTATACTTTCTGCTTGTTTTTTCTTTTCATTTAATATTTCTGTCAATCCCATTTTTTTAAATTAATAGATTTAAGATAAGAAATAATAGATTAAGTAAAACAAATTAATTTTTATTTGTTATTTATTATCTTTTATTTAACTAAGTTAATTCTATCATAAATTTATTGAATTTGACAAAAAATAGGATATTTTCAATTTGACAAAATATAAAAAAGAAAGTTTATATATTTTGTCATACTATGAATCATGTACTCCAAGCAAGTTGTAGACTAAATCATCAAGTTTTTCAAGTTATATCCAAACATTCTCAAGCAAAGTATAATCAAGATGTATTTTTTGACTGCAAATTATTATCAAGTTCATCTAAAAGTACTCATCATCAAGTAAGTTTTGCTTCTTTCCATGATCTCAAATTTTGGAGATTAATAATTATTTCTCTATTATCTTCACACAAATTAAAATGTTTAATAATTCTTTTAGGAGTTGTTGAAATATCAAACGATAGTTTTATTAAAATGTTTGAATAATCTGGTACTTGTCATTCTACATTTATTCGTCATTCTGGATTTAGTCCGGAATCTATTATTTTATTATTAGCAATGGCTTCATTATTTAATAAGGAATTATAATTACTATAGATTCCTGCCTTCGCAGGAATGACAAACTTATTCATATAAGTCCCCAAAGCACTACTAGAATTAAAAACTATAGGTCATGAGATACCAAAATGAGTAAAAAGTATAGGTCAAAATTCAGTATATATAGTTTTATTAGATACTTTATCAATTATTTCAATATTTAAATTGCATGATATTCCTGATAGTTCACTTAAATTTTCACGAGTTACAAATGCAGATAATGCTCTGTAAGGATTAGCAAGTTTAATAAAAAATTTTTCAGCAAATTTATATGAATCCCCTGTTGTTCAAACTTGAAAAAACGATTTTCATCAAGCAGATATTAAAACTTTTTTTCAAATAACTTCTTCTGATTTACTTGATTTGATAAAAAATAAATCATCTTTTTTATCTATATCTATTACCTCAAAATTTGTTTTGATTTCTGTTTTATTTTCTTTTGATTTTTTTACTAAAAAATTAAGTAATTCTTTAGAGTCTCATGAATTTAGAATTATTCTTCATCTATCTTCTTCTACAGTATTTATTCATCATTCTTCAAAAAAATTTATAGTATCATACTGAGAAAATCTTCTCAAAATTGAAATCATAGCTTTTTTATTTTGTCAAAAATAATCATTTTGTGGATCTATGTTTATATTTGTCAGATTGGCTCTTTCTCATCCAGAAAGTAATACTTTCACTCAAGGATTACTATTTTTTTCTAAAATAATCTTTTTTGAATCTTTAGACGCAAAAATACTTGCAAAAAGTCAGGCCGCTCATCATCAAATAATTATGAAATCGTAAATCATAAAAAGATTATTAAATTAAAAACTAGAAAATATTACTTAAAAATCTTGAAAATTTTAAGATAACTAATCATTATTAAAAACAGAAATAAAATCAATATAGTTCAAGTTAAAAGCGAAAATAAATTTAAAGAAAAGTATTTTATAAAATAAAAAACAACTAACAAAATAATTAATCAAAAAATAAAGCTAAAAAATAGTCATATAAATATCAAATAAATAAATTCAAAATTAAATGATTTAATAAGATTAATATAATTTCATCATAAAATTCCTAAAATTTTTATTTTATATAACTTAAATGTTGATAAAAATTTAATTGAAACAATAAAACTTAAAAATGAAAAAACAAATATATATATTAAACAAAAATAAACTACAACAAGTATTTGTTTTGTTATTTTAATAACTATATCGATAATTTCTTTTGTTTTAATAAAGGTCAGATGTGATCATATTTCTTTAAATAAAATATTTTCTATATTACTTGGTTTAGAAACTTCTTTATATGATAGTATATAATTTTTAGGATAATTTTTAAAATCATCAGGAAATAATTGAAAATAAAAAAATGGATTAGTTCAATTCCTAACAGCCTCCCTAAAATTAACAACCTTTAAAGTTTTTTCAAGTCATGCAACTGTAAAAACTATTTGATCTCATAGTTTAAGTCACAATTCGTTTGCAAACTCTTTATCTACAGAAACTCAATTTCTTACGAGCTCTTTTCAACTAATTAACTTATTATCTAATACATTTGTTGTTGAAGAAAATTCTCTTCAAAATTGTCTTGGTATACTATCAGTATTTAAGAATTTTTCTAAACTCAATCAATTAATATTTTTGATTTTTAAAGTTACAATTTCAAATACTTCATCATTATTAAAATATTTCTTTACATTTTGTAAATCTTCTTTAACAACATTCAATACAAATGTATCATTTGAATTTGATGTAATATTATTTAAATAGTTTAAAAAACTTCAAGAAAAAACATAGAAAATAAAAATTGATATGAAAGATATAATTGAGGAAAAAACAATCAAAAAAGATACATTTCATGGTTTAATTGTAGATCTAATAGCATCGAAATAATAAAAATTCTTTAACTTAAACTTATATATACTAAATAATAATTTTAATATAAATTCTATAAATATGTAAAATATAGCTATAAATAATATAAACAAAAAACTATACAAAAAACTGTTTATAATATTAATTCATGATATAAAATTTATTAATAAAAAACCAATAAAAATAATCAGTAAATATAAAATATAATCTTTAAAAGTAAAATTTGAAAAATTATTTTCATCTTTTATTAATGAAGAAATATCAGACTTAAATATCTTATAAAATGGTAAAAAAAATCAAACAAATAATAAAATAATTGATATAATAAATCATTTATAAAATGACTGGATTTTAGATGAAAAAAATGAATATTTTAATGATAAAATTTCCATTAAAATTATATTTAAAACATAAGCTAATAAAAATGATGAAATAAATATTACAAACAAAACTAGAAAATTATAATAAAATATATTATGTTTTTTAAGTCAGAAAATATTTAATAATCAAATTGTTCACTTAATTTTTTTGAAAAATATCTCTAAAGAAAGTATTATAATAAAAAATGTAAGAACGAAAATAAGCAAATTAAAAAAATTTATAAAAACATAAAATCTATCAGTTATATTTCAAATATTATCATTTCTATCGTTTAATGTCCTTATTCTAAAATCCTTTATAAAAATATCATTTTTTAAAATTTCTTTAAATTTCTCATCATATTTTCATTTAAAAATCAAATAATATTTGTAATTTAATCTAGAATTTGTTGAATTTAATGAATTATTAAATTTATCTATTGGTATATATAATTTATTTTCAGTTGTATAAATTGAAATATCATCAAACAATGATTTCTTAATTATTCATTTCACTAAAAATTTATCTCAAAATATCTCTATGATATCTCAATAATTTTCATAAGTTTTTTGATTTACTATTAAATGTCAATTTTGATTTATTACATCGTATTCAAATTGATTATAAAATGGGAAATTTACTGTATGATAAACAATTTCAACAAGTTCTGACTTGTTATAATTATTAAATAATGTAGAATTCAAAGAAATAGTTTTTGATATTTCAAAAGTACTACTATAAGTATTTCGAAAATAATTTTCATCTAAATCTATTCTAGATGATAAAACAATATCTCATCAAACTAATGGTTTTATTTGTGATTGTAAATAATCTTTTACAGATAAAACAATATTATTTCACAAAATAAATGAAAATAGACTTAAAAAAACTGCTAAAAATACATAAATAAAATATTTTTCTCAAGTTTTATAAATTAATTTTCAAACTTTTTTATACATATTCTTTAATTAAATATTTTTAACTAACTCTAATTTACTATTTCACATTTTGTATATTTTTCATGCGAGTTTAGCAACTTCTTCATCATGTGTAATTAAAATAATAGTATTGTTAATTTTTTTATGTAAATTTAGTATTAAATCCATTATTATTTTTTTATTTTTTTGATCTAGAGATCATGTTGGTTCATCTGCTAAAAGTATAGAAGTTTTTCAAACAAAAGCCCTTGCAATAGCAACTCTTTGAGATTCTCATCAACTCAGATTAAAAACATATACATCCTTTTTTGAAGATAGTCACACAATTTCTAAAATATCATTTGTAGAAAAGTTTCTTTCTAAGTTATTTAAATCAACTATTAAATCTATATTTTCTTCTACTGTTAAATTATCTATTAACTTAAAATTTTGAAATATATAAGATAAATTTTTTCACCTAAATTCAGTTATTTCATCATCAGATAAATTAGATATATTAAAATCATTAATTTTTAATATTCATTCAAAATTTCTATCAATTCATGAAATCAAATTTAAAAAAGTTGATTTTCAACTTCAACTTGGACCAATAATAGAGATAAACTCTCAAGATTTTATTTCTAAACTAAGATTTTTAAATATCTCTATAATTTCATTTCAAACTTTGAATAACTTATTTAAATTATTTATTTTAATCATTTTATAAAATTTTATTATTCTAAAACATCATTTTTAACTAAAAAATTTACTAAATTATTTACTATAATTTCATATCAATCAGTATTTGGATGAATCATATCTGAAATATTATATCTAGGGATTCATCATACTCAATCTAAAAAATATTCAAAAAAATATATATTTTTATTTTCATTTGATATAATTTTATAAACATTTTTAAAATCTTTCCTATAATTTAATCATAAATTTGCAGGAATATCCATTCATCATAGTATAACTGTACTTCAAGAAAAAATATCTATGATTTTTAATAAATTTGATCTTAAATCAACTGTTGACAATCACCTTAATCAATCATTTCATCAAGCAACAAGTATAACAATTTTTGGTTTTTTTTCTAAATATAAACTCGCTCTAGACAATATATTTGCTGAAGTATCTCAAGAAACTCAAGCATTTATAACATCAAAATCATAGCCTAATAAATCTAATTTATTTTGTAATTTTGTTGGATAATTATCTTTTTGATCTACTCAGTATCAAGCTGTTAAACTATCTCACAAAGCTAAAATTACTTTTCTTTCAGACTGAGTTTCAATATATATATCTTC
Source organism: Candidatus Altimarinus sp. (assembly GCA_020724225.1). Lineage (GTDB taxonomy): Bacteria > Patescibacteriota > Gracilibacteria > BD1-5 > UBA6164 > Altimarinus. The sequence continues at coordinate 39,389 of DYHI01000007.1, forward strand.
TTTTATATCATTTGAACATGAATAAAAAAATAAGACAGAAAACAATAGTAAATATTTCATAAAAAAAATCTAAATACTAATAAATAATATTTAGATTATAAAGAAAGATATATATTTGTAAAAAATAATTTGATAGAATCTATCACGAAATGCAACTTTTAGAAAGATATGATAAAATCTAAAA
>DYHI01000008.1 GCA_020724225.1 Candidatus Altimarinus sp.
GTTTAGCTTATTTTATTTTTTTAGATTTTTACAATTCTAAACTCTAATCTATAAACTATAATCTCCCATGAAATTAATTATCTGACTTTGAAATCCATGAATTCAATATGAAAAAACCAGACATAATTTAGGTTTTTTGTTTCTTGATTATTTAAAAGAAAAAGAGAAATTTAGTGACTTTAAATCAGAGTCAAAGTTTAAGTGAGAAATTTCAACATGAATTATTAGATGAGAAAAGGCTATATTATTGAAGCCTATTACTTATATGAATCTTTCAGGTGAATCTGTTAGAAAAGTGGTTGATTTTTATAAAGTGGATTTAGGAGATATAGTTGTAGTTTATGATGATATAAGTATGGATTTTTGAAAAATCAGATTTAGAGATACATGAAGTGCATGAGGTCATAATTGAGTTAAGAGTATTATATCTCATTTTTGAGATAAGTGGAATAGAATCAAAGTTTGAGTTTGATTTAATTCAAGTTTTGATGTATCTGACTGGGTTCTGAGTAAGTTTACTAGTGATGAATTAGATAAACTAGAAAAGGATTTATTCTCAAATATATATAATTTATTAATAGAAAAAATCTAGTATGAAAAAAATTTATGTAATCTGAGTTGGTTGAATATGAGTTTCTGCAATAGCTAGGTATTATAATAAGATGTGATACCAAGTTTATTGAAGTGATAAATTTGATTCAGAATTAATACATAATCTTAGAGATGAATGAATTGATATAATGATTTGAGAGGATGAAAAAAGATTAGAAGAATTTTTTAATAGTTATGTCATTCCTGCAAAAGCAGGAATCTATAGTAAGGAGAAACGATTAGAAATAGGTAAAGATGCAGAATATTTTGAAAGTAATTATTCAAAAGAAAAAACTATAGGTTATGATGAAAAGATAGATTCCTGATCAGGTCAGGAATGACATATTGTTATATATACTGAGGCAATTCCTCTAATGCAAAGTGAATTAAAAAAAGCAAATGAGCTTTGAATTAGAGCTATTTCCTACCCTGTTGCACTTTCAGAAATTGCGAATAGTAAAAAGTTAATTGCTATTTCATGAACTCATGGTAAATCAACTACCACAAGTTTGGTAAGTATTGTTTTAAAGAATTCTGAAATTTGAGTTAATAGTGTTGTTTGAAGTATTTTAAAAGAATTTTGAAATAAAAATGCATATTTTTCAGATAGTGATTACTTTGTAATTGAAGCTTGTGAGTATAAAAGAAGTTTCTTGAAATATAAACCATTTATTGCTATTATCACAAATATAGATTTAGATCATCTTGATTATTACAAAGATTTAGATGATTATTTAAGTGCATTTCAAAGTTTTATAGAAAATGTTATTCCTTGATGATATGCAATATTAAATTGAAATTGTAGCAATTCTATGAGACTTTTGTGATTAAGAGATGATGTAAACTATATAGTAGTTACGAACAATTCCTTCTCTGTCATTCCTGCGAAGGCAGGAATATATAAAAATGTTTTACCCCCTTTTGTAAAGGGGGCTAGGGGGTTTTTGTTCTCAATTCACGAATGACAAGTATTTTTATTTCCTCAAATTAATATGCAAATTCCTTGAGAACATATACTTTTTGATGCAAAATTTGCTTTTACAGTTTGAAAAATATTAAATCTAGAAGATAATGAAATTATAAAAAGTCTAGAAAACTATAATTGAATCTGGAGAAGAAGTGAAATTGTTTGAACTACTTTAAATTGAAATATTTTGATGAGTGATTACTGACATCATCCAACAGAAATAGTACTAAATACAAAAGCAATAAAAGAAAAGTATAGAGATAAAAAAATAATATGTATATTTCAACCACATCAGTATAATAGAACTCTGGAGCTACTTGAAGACTTCAAAAATTGTTTTATTTATGTTGATAAATTGGTTATTCCTGATATATATGAATCAAGAGACACTGAAGAAGATAAAAGAAAGATAAATAGTGAAAAGTTAGTTAAATATATAAATCATAGTGATAAGCTAGATTGAAAATGACTTGAAAATACTCTGAATTGGATTATTGAATATGATAAAAATAATCCAAATTCATCTGTAATTATTCTGCAATGAGCATGAAATATAGATGATTTGAGATACAAAATAAAGACTGTTTAACAGTCTTTATTTTTATTTAAGGTTTATCATTAGTTGAACATATGTATCTTGTTGTAGAATACATACAACTACCATCATTTATCAAAATCGTTCAATTATTTATAGCTGTAGTATTGAATCAAGTATTCCAAGAGTATAATCATAACCGACATCAAGCAGTATAATCTCAATTTGGTTCACTATATGTTGAATCTCTTACCCACCATTTTCATCATCATAATGCAGTCCAATTTGAACATCAAGATGCATGATGTGCAGGACTTCTCATTATACAAGTTGTATAATTTCATGCAACTAATGAATAAATTCAAGGTAAAGCATTAAAGTATGTAGCTCAATATAAGTTAAACATAGATAACCAATGATTTTTACTACGAGGAACAACCATATCCATACCTAAAGATTTACAAGAATTATTTGCAGAATAGCTTGCTGTAGATATTCAAGATGCAACCGGATAATATGTATATCATCATCAATCTGTTTGCATATCACAATATACTGTAAATGGACTTATAGCTCAAGCTCAATCTGGGTCAATTGTATAGTTTCAATTTGCAAATACGGTTCAATTCCATGGTGATGATGTTCATACTTTATAATCAGGATTTGAAGATATTAATAAATTATAACAACTAGTTGGATATGTAAGAGTACCAGAAGGATTTATAAATGTATAAGGAGTTGTTGTTCAATTTCATGACCATTGTAAAACACAACTACTTCAATTCCAATAATATCAAGTTTGGCATTTAAATTGACAAGTATTTACTGTAGGTGAAGCATTGTATCATGCAGATGTAGCACTTAAAGTTGTTCAATTAAGTGCATTTACTAGAGTATATGATGTAGTATTATTGTGATACCAAGCATTTGCAGGTAAACTTGTACATGCTCAGTTAACATATTGTAAACAACTACTTCATCACCAATATGATGAAGTGTTACACTTATATTGACAAGTATTTACTGTAGGTGAAGCATTGTATCATGCAGATGTAGCACTTAAAGTTGTTCAATTAAGTGCATTTACTAGAGTATATGATGTAGTATTATTGTGATACCAAGCATTTGCAGGTAAACTTGTACATGCTCAGTTAACATATTGTAAACAACTACTTCAATTCCAATATGAACTACTATTACATACATATCTACAACTATTACTAGCTCCAGTAATATTATAGGTAGTAGTTGTATCAATAGGAGTCCATGATGTTCAATTCCAAGTTTGAATATATCATGAAACAGTGTTCCGACTAGAATTAGCTGGTTTAGCATTACATACATAAACTCTACTATTTGGAACACAAGATGTTCAATTCCAAGTATAGTTTGTATTACAAGTAAATCTACATTCAGTTGTACTTGGTGATATATTAAAAACTCATACATTTGAAGGTATCCAAGTAGTTCAATTCCAATTTTGAGTTATATTTGAAACTGTATTCCATGATGCATTTGTAGGTAATCATGTACAAACTACATTTTGAGTATTTGAAACACAAATAGATCAATTCCAAGTATATCAAGTTGCACATATAAATCTACATGAATTTATTGATGATGTTATGTTATATTCTGTTACTGAATCATCAGCTGGAGTCCATGATGTTCAATTCCAAGTTTGAGTGTAGTTAGATACAGTGTTCCAAATTGTTCAAACTTCTGGTTTTGCTCAACATGTGTATGTTCTACTATTTATACATGATGTTCAATTCCATGTATAACCTATTTTACAATTCCATGTACAAGTTCAAGGAGTATCAGACCTAGTCCAATTTACATATGTAACTTCACTTAGAGCAGTGCTTATTCAGTTAATATCATTTATAGTTCATGCACATCAAGTTCATGTCTCATTTGAAACCACTGCTACACTAGATATTTTTAAAGATTCTTTGATTTTATTTGTAAGTACTAACATATCATTTGATGTTATTACTTCATTATTTTTAAATCATAGGTTGAAATCTCATATCAAACTTCATGTAAAATTTATGTATCATTGTGATTTATATGTATTTAATTCTTGAATTGGAGTATTAGTTCAACTTTGAGTTATTATTCATAGTTGATCTCAATAGTATGTTAAATATCTTTTACTATAATCAATTCAATCAGAATATGCTCAATTTAAAAAATATGCAGTTTTTGATTGATTTTCTAAAAATCACATTAATTGAAATCTTTTTAAATCTTTTGTTAGATAGTATGTATAATAAACTCAGTCTTTTGGATCTTTTCCCCTATTTTTTCAACTTGCTCAATAATTTATCAAATCAAGTATAGATTCAGATAAATATCATTGATATGATACCAAGTTTCAATTTAATTGTATATCAACTTTATTGTCCGGAATTGGAAGTTTTAACTTTATTCTAAAAACTCCCATACTTTTTTTGATTTTAGAAAGTCATTCAAGTCTGCTTGCATCTCTTGAATCAGGTAAGTATGAAGTAAATGAAACAAATCATATTGTTCATAAAATTCATATAATAGTAGCTACAAACAATAATTCTACAAGTGTAAATGCTTTTTTATTCATGTTTAAATTTATTTTTACTTCCTTTTATTATATAAATATTTTTATATAATAAAAGAAATCAGTAAAAAAACACTTGCATACTGTAAAAATATTGTATAAATAATATATCTATTTGATATGTTATTTATAGTACTTTATTTTTTTTGGTGGAACTCTTTTTGTTCTCTTTTTACTTATTTCATTAAATTCAATTGTAATTGTATCACCTAATTTTGGAATAATTATATCAACTTCTTTTTTTATGCTAGCAAATAATTCATTTAAATCTTTTGCAAGTTTGATCCTTGAATCACCTCAATGAGTTAATACAATAATTGGTTTCTTATTTTTTGATCATTTTTTTATTTTTAATTTATTTAGTAAATAATTTTTTATTTCATCATCATCTGGATGTCAAGAAAATCATCAAATATCTACAACATTACAATTTAATTTATATGGCTCTCAATCAATAGATATATAATCTTCTCTTAATTTTATTTTTCATCATCTTGTATTATCCGGGCAATATCAAATAAAAACTATGGTAGATTTATGATTTATAAGATTTTCCTTTAAATGTCATAAAATTGCACCTCATTCACACATTCATGAGGATGATATTACCACCTCTTTTTTATTAATTCTTTTATCTGTGTATAATGTTTTATATTGTCTAGGATCATCTAGAATTTTTATTACTTCTTTTCAAAATATTTCTTCTTGTACTTTTGGATCAAGTAAATAATATTTAGTTCATAACTTTTTAATATATATATCAGTTATTTTTCTACTTAATGGACTATCTAATACAATATCATAATCAAATAAGTTTTTTGTTAACTCATTTATTTTATTTTCTATATTTGCAATTTCTTTTTTTAAATTTGCTTTTAATCTACTTGGATTTGTTTTATTTAATTTTCATATAAGTTTTGTTTTTTCATAATTAAGTTTTCATATTTCTTCATGAATTTTTTTAGATTTTAATTTTTCTTCTAATAATATCATTAAAATTTCTTGAGTTCTTTGCATTGAAAATGCTGGAATAAGAATTTTTCAAGGAGCTTCTTGTATTGATTTTATTAGAGTGTTAATGCTTTCTTGTTTTTCAGGATGTAACCTTCAAGCATATGTTGATTCCATTTGTCAATAATCTATAGATAATGGTTCTCAATTAATATTTGGTATATCTGGAGTTCACGATATATTTGGATCTTTTGATCTTCATGAATCTCATGAAAAAAATAAATTTACGTATGAATTGACTGCATTTTCCACTCATTCTTTTGTCTGAGTTATTACTGCTGTTATTGTTATTCATACACTTCATTCTATATGTCAGGCATCAGATAATATTACATTTATTTCTTCTATATTGGGTTTACTTTTATCTATCTCTATTCAGTGTAATAAATTTATCGCTTTATCTATATCATCTTCTGTATAGTTAATTTCATGTAGTGGTTTTAGTGCTTTACTAATATCATCAGCATTATAGACTTTGTATTTTTCAACTAATTCTTTAGCATTTAAATAAATATTTAAATTAGATAAGTCATATGATTCTTTTAATTCATCATACATTTTTATTGTTGATATAGCTTCAGTCAAAATTTTTCTAAGTTTTTCATTTTCTTCTTTTATTTTTTTATTTTCATTTAAATGTTTTCTTAATTTGTTTTTTAGTGATTTTAAAACTGAAGTAACAGTTGGTTTAATAAATTTTGCAACTTTAACAGGTTTATTAAATCATTGTGATACAAGTTCAGGAAGTTTGTATATAAATGGATCATTTCAAATTGTAATTGGATGAAACTTGTTTAATTTTCTTTTTGTTCAAGTTTCTTGTATTGTTACCATTTTTAATGTTTTAAAAACATCTTCCTCATCATAAAGAAGTACTGGAGGAGTTTCTAGTACTGATTCTATATCTTTTTCATCATTTAAATTATATTCTCTAACTAAAAATTTTGCTTCCTCAAAAGCTTCTTCTCTGCTTTTATTTCATATTTTACTTATTAATTGAGTCTTTAGTTTGTTTCATTTTTCATCAAGTTTTCTACTTTTCAAATAATTTATTGTTTTTATTATAAAAAATGCTTCCTTTAATTTTTCTCTAACTTTTTTATTTTTATTTTCTATTCTTTCAATTTCATGTTTTGTTAAATTTATATAATCAAGCCACATATGTATTCATTGCTCTTTGGTTAATCATGTCATTATTATTTCTCATGTAAATCAATTTTTTACTAAATAAGGTACTCTTCATATATGATCCATATGAGCATGAGATACATATAAATAACTTGCATTTTTGACTCTTTCATCTATTTGTATATTGGCTTCCATATCTTTTTTTGATCATTGAAACATTCAAAAATCAATAACAATATTTCACATATTTTCTCATCATACATTTACTCATACATTAGTACAAGAACCAGTTAATGTAACTCATTTTTCTTTGTCATCAATTCATCCTATATAAGAAATATTAACACTTGAATTAGACATAAATATTTAAAATTGTAAATAAATTACTTAATTTATATAGTAAAATATATTATTGTCAAACTAATTTTATATATATTTCTTGATTTTAAAATTATCACCTATATAATATAAGTGCTAATAAATTATTTTAGTTTTGTTTATTGGTAATTAAATATATAATTTTTTTATATTTTATTTTTTAATAATTTACTAAAATATGCTTAAACCTTTAAGTGATAGAGTGGTTTTGAAAGCCGTAGAAAAAGAAAGTATTACAAAAAGTGGTATATATATACCAGAAAGTGCAAACAAAGAAAAGCCTTATATGTATGAAGTTGTTGCTATATGACCTGGTAAAAAAGATAGTGATATGTGAAGTATAAAAGTTTGAAACAAAGTACTTTGCAGTCAATATGCCTGAGATGATGTTAAACTAGATTGAGAGGAATATAAAATAATTTGAATAGACTATATATTAGCTATTGTTGAATAATAGCGATTATGTCATCCTGAATTTATTTCAGGATCTTTTATGCAGAAAATTATAGTAAAAACTTAAAATATCAAAGATGCTGAAACAAGTTCAGCATGACAACATAGAAAAATATAATGTAGATTCCTGGTCAAACCTAGAATGATAAAAAATATTTACTTTTTAACTTTAATAACCTATGTCAAAACAAATAAAATTTAGCGATGATGCTAGACAAAAGATATTTAGTTGAATAGAAAAAGTTGCAAAAGTTGTAACTGTTACTATGTGACCAAAATGAAGAAATGTAATTTTGGATAAATGATTTTGATCTCCACAAGTTACAAATGATTGAGTAACTATAGCAAAAGAAATAGATCTAGAGGATAAATTTGAAAGTCTATGAGCAGAACTTGTAAAAGAAGCTGCAGAAAAGACAAATAAACTAGCTTGAGATGGTACTACTACTGCTACTCTACTTACTTATGCTCTAGCAAAAGAATGACTTAGATATATAAAAAATTGAGTAAATTCTGTGGAACTTAAAAATGGTATGAAAAAAGCTTGAGCTAAAATAAATGAAGAATTAGTAAAAAATGCAAAGATTATTTCTACAAAAGAAGAAATAGCACAAGTTGCTACAATTTCAGCTCAAGATGAAGAAGTAGGTAAAATCATAGCCGATGCAATGGAAAAAGTTTGAAATAATTGAGTTATAACAGTTGAAGAAGGTCAGACTTTTGGTATGGAAGTTGAAGTAACTGATGGTATGCAGTTTGATCAAGGATATGTAAGTCCATATATGGTTACAAATACTGAAAAAATGGAATCTTCTATAAAAGATGCTCCTATTTTGATAACTGATAGTAAAATTTCTTCTATGAAAGATTTGTTACCAGTTTTAGAACAACTTGTACAATCTGGTAGAAAAGATTTAGTTATAATAGCTGATGATGTTGATTGAGAAGCATTAACTACAATTATATTAAATAAACTTAAATGAGTATTAAATATACTTGCTATAAAAGCTCCATGATTTGGTGATAGAAAAAAAGAGATGTTGAAAGATATTGCTGTATTGACTTGAGCAAATGTGATAACTGGAGAACTTGGGTTAAAACTAGAAAATGCTAGTTTAGAAGACCTATGACATGCAGATAATGTAGTTGCTTCAAAAGATAAAACTATAATCGTATGATGACAATGAGAATGAAGAGATATTATGGATAGAGTATCTCAAATCAGACAAGAAATTGAAAACTCATCAAGTGATTATGATAAAGAAAAGCTTATGGAAAGACTTGCTAAACTTTCATGAGGTGTTGCTGTTATAAAAGTATGAGCTGCAAGTGAAGTTGAGATGAAAGAAAAGAAACTTAGAATAGAAGATGCTCTAAATGCTACTCGTGCTGCAGTTGAAGAATGAGTTGTTGCTTGAGGATGAGTTGCTTTGCTAAAGGCATCAAAAGTGCTTGAAAATCTAGATTTATGAAATGAAGACCAAAATACTTGAGTATCTATAGTGAAACAAGCTCTTTCTTACCCTATCAGACAAATAGTTGAAAATGCTTGAAAAGAATGATCTGTAGTTATAAATAAAATAGTAGAAGAAAAATCAGTAAATTTTGGTTACAATGCTGCAAATGATACTTATGTAGATATGATATCTAGCTGAATTATAGACCCAAAGAAAGTAGAAAGAGTTGCTTTAGAAGAAGCTATAAGTCTTGCTTGAATGTTTTTGACAACTGAAGCTGCTGTTACAGAATTACCAAAAAAAGATGGATGATGTAGTGGAGCTTGAGCTCATGATCATTGAGGAGGTATGTGATGAATGTGAATGCCAGGTATGTACTAGAGAAAAAGTGGATTTTTATAATCCACTTTTTATTTGTCTATCAATGTTTTTTCATCAATTAGTTCGGTATATTTTTCTTTATGTAATATTTTTTTAACATTGAATAAATACTTGAATTTAAATAATATAGTTTGAGTACTATAATTGTTTTTATATGTTCAGTAAATAGCATATAAACTTACAGTAATCATAGGAAACAGAGATGCAAATGCTATTAATCAAAATCAATCAATTAATGGATCTCTTCAAGGTATATTTGTTGCTAATCAAACTCAAATTGCTGTTATAAGAGGAACACTAACAGTTGAAGTTGTTACTCATCAACTATCATAAGCTATTGGCATTATGTATTTTGGTCAGACTATAGTTAAAATAATCGCTATTATATATCAAAACATTATATAATACTGTATAGAATCTCATACTATTATTCTATGGGTTCAAATTGTTATTCAGATTGCAACTCATAGTGCTACAAAGATTCTAAGCATAACAGGGGTAATTTTTCAAAACGATATTTCACTAACTTTTTTTGCTATTGCAGTTAAACTAGGTTCTGCCATAGTTGTTGAAAATCCTATAGTAAATGCAAATACATATATCATTGTATTTTGATTCATTTTTGTGAGTTGATAAGCTATTTCTTTTCATATTTCAATTATTCAAACTTCCAATCATAATATAAAAGTATACAATCAAATTATTACTAAAAATAATCACAAAAATATTTTTTTAAGCTCAATTAATGGGATTTTTTCTTTTAATATCAAATATTGAAAAACAAAAATTCATAATATAAGAGGTAGAATATTTCAGATTGTATTAATTATTCAACTTAATATATTTTTTAATTCAAAATTAAGAATTATCTCACTTCCTTTGCTTACTATTCAAGATATTTCTTTTTGTGTTCAAAATTCATAAATATATATACCATATAATTGTGCAAAAATCATTGGAGTTAATGAAGCTAGTGCTATAATTCAAAATCAATCAATTATTGGGTTTCTTCAATTAATTTTACTTGCCAATCATATTCATAATGCTGCAACAAGAGGAACTGTTACATCAGCTGCAACTACTCATCATAAATCATAAGCAAGTCATATAATTTCCTTTGGTGTAAAATAAGTCAATAAAACTACCGCTATATATCAACCTATTATCAAATAGTGAATTGAAAATCCATAAATTATTCTCCAGACTCATAAAACTAAAGCTATTCAAACTGAAAAAGAAATAATATATCTCATTATATCAGGATCAATTCTTCATAAACTTATACTTCAAGCTTCATGTGCAACTACATTTAATGCTGGTTCTGCAATAGTTGTTCAAAATCAGATCAAAAAACTAAAAACATATAACCAAAATTTTCATTTTCTATTTATAAAACTGTCAGTAACTTTTTCTCAGATTGGAAATATTCAGTATTGTAATCATAATAAAAATGATCAAAGTCAAAACCATAAAATTAATATTCAAAAGATTATTGTTCCTAAATTTTCTGGGATTTTTTGAAAAATAAAAGCTTGAAAAAATATTATTACTCATAATATAGGAATAATATCAAATAAACTTCATCTCATTATTTTTAAAAAGTCCTTTAAAATATGAAACATAAATAAAAAATTGAATTATTTTTAATCAGATTAATATTATCATACTATTGATTATATTGCAAGAATTGATTTTTTTTAGTTTATGTATAAAGTAGTGAGTAAATATAGATTTTTATTATTAAAAAATGAAGTATTTAAATAAAAAGTCTGGGTTCTCTTTGATAGAAGTAGTTGTATCATCAATAATACTTAGTTTAACTGTATTTTGAGTTTATAAACTTATTGCAGAAAATAACAAGATAATAAATAATTCAAATAATTATCTTGATGCAAATATGCTTATCTCAAATACTATTTCTTGTATAGAAAATCTATCATGAAGTTTGTATCCAACATTTACAAATACTTGAAGTTTTTATTTTGAAAATACTCTAACATGAAGATGTATGACTTGAAGTTATAATACTAATTACAATTTTTCATGAGTTACATTAAATAATATAGATTTTAAATTGTACTGAAAAATAATCACTTCATGAAGTGATTATAATGATTGGAATATATGAGTTTGGAGTGATGTAACTTGAAAGATTGAGAAGGAGTATAGAGAGATGAAGTAGGAAGTAAAGCAGTATATTAAAGATTCCTGAATCGAGTTCAGGACAGGCTCTGAATCAAGTTCAGGATGACAATAGAATTACTCATCTTTTTTCTTGTTTGCAAGTTGTCAGCAGGCTGCATCTATATCATCTCACATAGTTGCTCTAATAGTTGAGACTACTCAGTATTTTTCAAGAATATTTTGAAATTTTTCTATTATAAATCTTGGAGTAGGTTTGTAAGTCCCTCAAGTTCCTTCTCAGGCATTGTACGGTATAAAGTTGACATGAGCTAATTTCCCTTTCAGAAGTTCTCAAAGTTCTTTTGCAAGTATCAAATTATCATTTACTCAGTTTATCATTATATATTCATAAAATACTTTTTTGTTTGTTTTTTGTACATATTCATCAAGTGATTCCATAAGTTTCTCAAGTGTATATGTATGATCTACTGGCATTATTCCCTTTCTTATCTCATCATTTGGAGCATGAAGACTTATGGCAAGGCTTGTTTGTGGAAAATCGTTTCAAAACTTTTTAATTCCTGGAACTATTCAACAAGTCGAAACTGTTACTCTTCTATTTGCTAGATTTAGTTTTTTTTGTTCACAAATTATTTCGATTGATTTTTTTACATTTTCATAGTTTAAAAATGGTTCTCACATCCCCATATATACTACATTTCTTAAAACTGATTGTTCATCGTTTAAAAGTTTTGCAGCATAATATACTTGTTCTACTATTTCATAAAATTCTAGATTTCTAAGTAATCCAAGTTTACCAGTAGCACAAAAAGTACATCACATAGGACATCAGGCTTGGCTAGAGACACATAGTGTATTTCTCCCTGTTAGATGTCTCATAATTACACTCTCTATATACAATCAGTCCCTTGTTTTGAAAAGTATTTTTGTTGTTTGTCAGTTATCAGATGTAACTATATGATCTATTTCAAGTGAATAGTAAAAAAAATTTTCCTTTAATTTTTCTCTCAAATCTTTAGGAATTGTTTGTATATCATCAAAATCAACTACATAATTTTTATATATAGCATTTTCGATTTGTCAGTATCTAAATGGAGGAATTTTGCTTTCTTTTAAGAAATCTTTTAAAGCTGTTTCATCGTGGATTGAGAACAAAATAGGTAAAGTTAAAAAGGTAAAATAGAGAGGTAAAAGGTTAAAGTGTAAAGTTGTTCCTTGTTGTCATTCCTTGCTTGACAAGGAATCTATCAATTCATAAGAATTTATTCATTTCATTTTTGAGTAATTTCTTTCTAAATTATTTGCATCTTATTTATTTTTATAAGTTTTTTATATATTATAGATTCCTGGTCTATCGCCAGGAATGACAGAGAGTGTTAATTCTTTTATACTTTTTCCTTATCACTTTATTCTTTTTTCTATATATTTATTATAAAAAAATTTTGAAAAAAGAAAGTTTATTGTAAAATATCTTAAATTTTTATTGATAATAAATTAATTATGTTTTATTCAAAATCATGAACTTCTATAATTGAGGCTATGATAGCATTGTCTATTGTGATGATTTGAATTACATGACTTTACAATATATATGATAGGTCACAGAAACTAGAAACAGCAACAGAAAATAGAATAAAAGCTATATCAATAGCTCGCGAGTGAATTGAAGTAATGCAAAATATAAGAGATACAAATTGGATACTTTTTTGAGCAGATACAAAAAATTGTTGGAATTCATTTAATTATGATGTAAATTGTCTTTGAAGTACTGATCCAAATCACAAAATTGCTCCATGAAATTACAAAATCTATAAAGATGTTGATAATAGATGGAAGTTGGTTTTATGATCTTTATGATTTGATTATACAGATATTTCATTGAGAAATGAATATAGAATTAAATTAGACTCTAATTGATTATATTCACAAAGTTGATGAATAGATTTTAATCCTATATTTACTAGAGTTTTAGAAATAAGTTATCCAGAGGATACAAATTCTGATTGAAATTTTGATGTAAATGATGAAAAGATACTTATTAAATCAATTGTATATTGGAAAGATAATACAAAAGATACTCCTTATAATATAGTTCTTGAAAACATACTTACTAATTGGAAGAGAAATTAAAAAAAGAAATCTGGATTTATCCAGATTTCTTTTTTTAGGCAACTTTTTGAAAATCTTCATCATTTATAGGTTCTTTTTTTAATGCATCTGCAATTGATCATCAGGTAAAGTTGATAACTCAAGTAACTCATCTGTCTACACTGTGATCTTTTCAATCAAGTCAGTTATTTATATATCTCTCTAAAATTCTTTCAGCTTTTATATTTTTTCATTCTAATAATTGTTCAGCATTGATGTTGTTATTTCTAAACTCAGTTAAATCAATTCAAAATTTATCAAATATTTTTGAAAAATGACTTCAAGGCTTATTTATTGCTTCTATTGCATTTTGGTTTCAAGCATGACTTGCTAATATTCAAGAAAGAAACTCTCTTAAATTTTGTTTTAAAATTGTTTTTTTTATGTTTATATCTTCATTTTTTTCGTTACTATAGTTTCTTTTTAGTAGTGTTAAAAACTCAGTTTCAACTTCTTCTAATGCAAAATGTCAAAACTTAGATTTATAAAATCATCATCATTGATTATATGATAGAGCTTCTTTTGTAAATTTAAATAAATCTAATCATGAAATTCATTTATCTACAAATGCATCTGACATATAATCATCAACAGTAAAATTTGCATCAGATTTGTTATAATTTCTGAATAAATCATAGTATTTTTTAAATACTGGATTAGAATCTTTTTCTAAGAATATTATTTTATTTGAAAGACTGTATTCATCATTTTTTCAGTCATTTAACATGTACATTGACTTTGTTAGTATTTCTCAATAATCATCAAAAAAGCTTACAGTAGCATCAATTTGATCAGGTTCATTTTTTGATCATTGATTATTAATTATTTTTTCTGCTCTAGATAGCATATTTTTATATTTTTCTTCTTTATCTCAGTACAAATCCTTAAATCTTTTTGATAGCTCTAATACAGTTTGGTTAAATAAATCAATATCACTTGTTAGAGATATAAATCTAGCTGCTGGTATAATTCTTCATTCACTCATAGAGTTTTTAAATTCATCTGCCATTTTTTGATTGAAGTTATATGCTATTCAAGAAAATAACATAACAAAAGGCAATTTATTCATTTTATGCATTGGTCATCATTTTCATATAATTCATTCAAACCATCACATTGCATTTGGATATGTTCATCATTTCAATTCATCAATTCATCATGCAATTCTTCAATCTACAGTCCTTTTTCATTTAGAGTCTTCTAATCATTTTTCTTTATCTTTTTTCATTCATCATTTCCAAGATCATTCAAACTCTTTATGTATCCTTGATCTTCTGTGTATATGTGTTTTTGGATCTCATCATGGTTTACATTGCAGTTTTAGTAGAGTATGAACTAATTCTTCTTCACTAAATTGTATTCATGCTTTTTTTGCTTTTTCTTCAGTTTCTCTATATAATTCATCTCATATATGTCATCCTAAAGCTTCATACCACAAAAATTTTCATTTATATTTGTATAATTTCTTTGCATAAAGTGTTCAATAACTCTCCATCATAAAAAGTAATCATGCTTCTTTTTTATGATTTGGAGTATTACTTGTAAGTAACCACTTTTCTATCATTCAAGTGGCAATTGGAGAATCAACTGATTTAAGTTTTCATATATATTCATCCATATGCTTTTTTTCTCATTGTTCTACTCTTGTTCTTAAATCACTTTCTAATTCAATAGGTAAAAACTTACCAAAAACTGATAATGCTACTGCATTTGCATGCTCTTCATTTCACTCCTTTAAATAATGTTGAATAGAATCAAATCATATTTTTACTCATTTAATTATTTCTGCTACAGATTTGTTTGAAAAAAGCCATTTTGAAAAACTCCATTTTCTGTCGACTCAGTCAGGAAGTTTTCCTTTTTTCTTATCATTCGCTTCATTTAATGCTCTTGGTTCAAGTTTTTTTGATTTAATATAATCTTCTAAGAAACTTACACTTACTTCATAAGTTTCATTTTCTGTTTCAAATATTTCTCACTTTTTTTCTTTTTTTTCTTTTTCCGCATAATCATCAGTTTTTACTTCTTTTTCATCAAGTATTTTTCAGAAGCTTATTTTAACTTTATTTCAGTTTACTGAGTGAATTTTAACTAATTCATCTTTTCCATCTTTTGTAGCTACTAGATAATCATATGTAATTCATGTCTCACTTTCTTTTTTAACTATTTTATCATTTTTTACCTCAAAATCTCACCACATTTTTAATTTTTCATTTTTTGTAGCAAGTTCTGGAATTTTTGAAAAATCTGTATTATTAGATATTCTTTTTATATCGTGATCTTTAAAAAGTGAATAAAATTCTTCAAAAGATCAAGTAGATAATTGTCAAATAGCATTTTCAACTGTTATTTTTTTTGTATTTTTATCAATTTCTGTTATAGTAAATATGTCTCATTCTAATTTGCTTCATGATTTGCTTGCTTTTATAGTCACTCATTCTTTTAGTCAAAAATCTTTTCAATTTGGATCTAATAAATCGATTTTTTCTAATAAGAAATTAAAATTATATGATTCTAAATTAATTCATAATTTATTATCAATATCATCTAATTCATAAATTAAATTTGTAACTTCTTTATTTGCTTCAAGTTCATCTAATGTTTTTCAATGTGACATTTTATTTAATTCTTCTTTTATTTCATTTTTTCTTGCAGTTAAAAAATCAAAATCACTTTGATCTTTAAAATTAATATCATCTCATGATTCATTAATTTCTCAAGAATTTATTTTTGATTTTATTTCTTTAGATGTAAAAAAATCTATTTTTGTTACTAAATTATTATTTATTATATAAAATAGTGATGCATAATATCATGTTGAAATTTCTAATGTGCTAGAATTGTTATAACTATTTTCTTTTGAAGATCTATCACAAAAAGTAAATGTTCAATCATCTTGAAAAGATTTTATCTCTAAGTATGTGTAGCTTTCTTCCTTGCTTCTCTCATTATCTTTGGTAGATAATCTTATAATAATTCAATCATTTAGTAAAGTATCAATATTTTTATAATCTTGACTTGAAATTTTTCTTTGAATTTGAGGGGTTGAGTGTATTTTTTCTTTAAATAGAGCTAAGTTATCAATACTATTTAGATAAGATTCTCTAAGTCACTCAAGTGATTTGTTGTAAGTGTCTACAAATGTTTTTGCTATACTAATATTTCATGCTAAACTATCTAATTGGTTTGAGTTTAGGTAATTTATTATATCGCTTGATTTAACTATATAATCATTAAAATCAATATTTTCAATGATATAATTTATTTCATTTTCTGATTTATTTCAGTGTTTTATTAAATCATCTTTTATTTTATCTTTTCATTGAATTTCGCTATATATTCATGTTTTAATTAAATCTCATAGAGATAAAAATGGAACAAATTTTGATAAAAAAAATTTTTTATCATCTTCTGAAAATATATCTTTTTCAAATAAATCAAAAACTATACTTAAATCAATTTTTTTAAGTGACTTTAATCTGTTAAATAATTCTCTTAACTCTTCAATTGAATTATTATAAGAATTTACTCAAATTTTGTTTACAATTCTATTTTTTATTTCTTCTGAAATATCTACTCATGATAATATGTCTTTAATTTCTCTGTTTTTTATTTCTTCTGAAATATCTGTTCATGATAATATTTCTTTAATTTCTCTTTTTACATCTACTTTTTTTAATTTAACTTTACTTTTTCAAAAAAGGTTTATTAACACTTCTTCTCTTTTTTTATCTATTCCTTTAATTAACTCATTAATTTCCCCTTCACTAAATAAATCTAATTGATTATTTAATTTTTTTATTTTAGTATCATCTAATTCATATTTACTTATATAATAATTTTGTAATTCATTTTTTCTATTTTCTATTTGAAATGATAATACTCTAATTTCATCACTAAACATACTAAATAATTCATCAATTTTTGTTGAATCTATTGAATCAATTAATTTTTCGTATTTATTTTTTTCTGTTTCACTTAAACTATCAAATAACTCTCATTTAAAGTCATTTGAAGTATATTTATTTCATTTGAATTTTGGATAAAATCAATCTTCTTTGATTTTATCCTTTGCTAATTTTTTTGTTTTTCTTTTAATTAAATCATTAAAAGAGTTCTCTCTTTTTTGAAGTTCTTCTTTTGATTCATTTTGATTTGAAGAATTTATATCTGTCATAGTAAATATTTAAATCATAAAAATTTTATCAATTATAACATAAAAATTATTAAAAACCAAATTTTTCCAATTTTTACTTTACAAAGTTTTTAATCTTGATAAACTTATTACAACTTTTACAAATAGTTATTATTTAACTTTTAAAAATATGATTTTCCTTTGAATACTTGTTGCAATTGTGATGTTTTCTGTAATTGTTATGATTCATGAATTTGGACATTTTAAAACTGCTCGTTTGTTTTGAGTAAAAGTTTATGAATTTTGACTTGGTATCCCCCCAAAAGCAAAAAAACTTTTTACAGATAAACTTTGAACTGAATATACTCTAAACTGGTTACCTATTTGAGGGTTTGTAAGAATGAAATGAGAAAATCTAAATTATTTTCTTGTTTTTGATAAAAATAAAATACAGATTAAACAAGAAAATATAGAAAAAATTTTGAAATCTGATAAAAAAGTTTTTGATAAAGACTGAGATGAAATTAGTGAATTAAACAAAAAAGAGATATTAAAACAATTAAAAGAAAATAAAGATAATGATAATCTTGTAAATAAACCTTATTGGCAACAAAGTATAGTGATACTTGCTTGAGTATTTATGAACTTTTTATTAGCAATATTTATTTTTACTATTCTTTTTACTGTTTGATTAAAACCGGTTTGAATAAATAGTGCAATTAAAACAGATTTAGATATAAAAGTCTTTCCTACTTTTGAACAAGCAGTAAAGGATTGACTATTAATACAAAAAGAGTGAATTATATTGTATCCTATGACCTGATCAATTGCATATAATGCTTGAATTAAAAATGAAGATTTACTCCAAAAAGTTAATTGAATAGTTGTTAATTCTCCAGATGATGTTAAAAATATTATTTGAGAAAATAGTAAAAAAGAATTGTTATTTGATATAAATAGATGATGAGAAAATATTGGTATATATATAACCCCATCACAAGATTGAAAAATAGGATCTTATTTAGCTCCAAATATAGAGTACAATAAGGAATTTGAATATAAATATAATCTATGAACTTCATTTGTAATAGCTTCAAAAGAAACATTTAATCAGTCATTACTCACACTTAAGGCATTAGGAATTTTTGTTCGTAAACTTGTAATTCCTACAACAAAAGAAGAAAGAAGTGAAGCAATAAATAGTGTAAGTTGACCAGTATGAATAGTATCAATTGTTACAGATTCTATAAAATCTTGAATTACTATTTTATTTATATTATGAGCTATTATAAGTATAAGTTTATGAGTATTTAACCTACTTCCATTACCTGCTCTTGATTGATGAAGATTTGCTTTAATGTCAATAAATGAACTAATTAGAAAAGTTACATGAAAAAAACTTATTTCACCACATATAGAATGAGTAATCCATCTAAGTTTTTTTGTAATTTTAATTTTTTTGAGTATAATTGTTACATACAACGATGTAATAAAGATAATTAATAAATAAAAATTTAATATATGATTGAAACAAAACTCATATTAGATGCAAAAAACTATGTTAACTCTATTTTGATGCCACTTGAAAATTTTTATTATCATCAATATGAGCATGCATTAGATGTAATGCATAGAGCTAGTTATTTATGAGAAAAAGAATGATTAAATTCAGAGGATGTTGAAATGATTGCATTGGCATGATTGTTTCATGATACTTGATTTACAATTCAGTATGATGCAAATGAATTTATTTGAGCAAAAATCGCAAGAAACTATTTGAAATCAAAATTATATCCAGAAAACAAAATAGATATAATTGAAAGAATTATTTTGGCTACTGATCCTTTTTATACTATACCTAAGGATATTTACGAAAGTATTATAAAAGATGCGGATTTAGATAATTTATGAAGAGATGATTTTTTTGATAAATGAGAAAAATTAAAAATGGAACTTGAAACTATCAAAAAAATTAAAATCAAAGATCCAGATTGGCATCATTCTTCACTTGACTTTTTATGGAAACATAAATATTACACAAAAACTCAAGAAATCGAAAGATGATTAAAGAAAACAGAAAATGCAGAAATGCTAAAACAACTTATAAAAGAAGAATGAAGTGTTGTAATACAACCAAATTATTAAGAGTATTAAGTATTAAGTATTAAATCTAATTGTATCCACTGCTAACAATCTTTTAAATACTTATTACTTACTACCTACTACTTATTACTTATTATCAAATGTTTGAATATAAATTATTAGCAAAAAACTGAAAAGCAAAAGCAGGAGTTTTTAATACGGCACATTGAAGTATTGAAACCCCTATTTTTATGCCTGTTTGAACAAAGTCTACAGTAAAAGCAATCACAAAGGAAGATCTGGAAAGTATGTGAGCACAAATTATATTAAATAATACATATCATTTATATCTTAGACCATGAGATGATATAGTTAAGCATTTTTGATGAGTACATAAATTTCAAAATTATGATAAACCTATTTTAACTGATAGTTGATGATTTCAAGTATTTTCATTAGGACAATGAATGAGAGAAAATTGAAAAAGTTTAGTTAAAATAACTGAAGATTGAGTTTATTTTAGAAGTTATATTGATTGAAGTAAACATTTTTTTACTCCTGAAAAAGTAATGGATATACAAGATAATCTATGAGCTGATATAATTATGGCTTTTGACGAATGTGCACATTGAGATAGTACAAAAGAATATGCTAGAAAAGCTATGGAGAGAACTCATAGATGGGCGATAAGAAGCAAAGAACAATATTTGAAAAATAATGCAAAAAGAATAAAAAATTGAGATTATCCTCAGGCTCTATTCCCTATTATTCAGTGAGTAATTTATGATGATTTAAGAATTGAATCAACAAACTTCATAAAAAATCTTGATTTACCTTGAATTGCAATAGGTTGACTATCAGTTTGAGAAAGCAAAGAAGATATGTATAGAATACTCGATGTTGTATCTGATAACTTAGCTGATATTGAAAAGCCAATTTACTTGATGTGAGTCTGAACTCCAGAAGATTTAATAGAATGAATATATAGATGAGTTGATATGTTTGACTGTGTATTACCTACTCGTGTATGAAGACATTGACTTGCATTTTCAACATATGGAAATGTAAAAATAAAAAATGAAAAATATAAACTAAGTAAAGAAAAACTTGATCCAAACTGTGATTGTAAGGTTTGTAGAAATTATACTTTATGATATCTTAGACATCTTATATTAGAAGATGAGATTTTATGAATGCATCTTTTGTCTTATCATAATCTTTACTTTTTAATAAGTCTAGCAAAAAAATCTAGACTTGCAATAATTGATTGAAAATTCGAAGAATTTAGAGCAGATTTTTGGAAAAAGTATAATAGTAAAAAATAATTTTGATTTTTGTAAATATATTAATATACTATAACTTATTATTATATTATTAATATATTTATGTGAAATGAATCTTTATCGGTTGATGTAAAGTTAAGAGATTGATTAAATATCTGAGATTCATTAAAAGATAATTTTTCATTTGATTTATCAAATGCATCAGATGATGTAAAAAATGCAATTGATATGATTTTATCAAATGATAATACACATGATATAATTGATCAAATTGAATTTGTTATTTCAAGCGTAATTCAAATATTATCTGAGTCATATTGATATGATAATGAAATAGAGGTTAAAAAAATAACATTTAAATTAGGAAATAAAGAAAAAAGTATAAAAGTATGAGAATGAAATTTATTTTCTGATTTTATCGATAAATTTTTCAAGAAAAAAAAGAAAAAACATAAAAAATGAGAGAAATAATTTTCTCTCATTTTTTATGTTTTTAGTAAGCACTTATTGAGTCAGTATCACAATTTGCAGGGTCATCAAAACATTTTTCAAGAGAAGTTGATCTTTCTGCTCTTTTTTTTGCAAGTTTTATAACAGTATCAAATGTTTCTTTACTTACTTTTGACATAGTACTTCAAAATACAGGAACATATTCAAGAGTATATTCTAGTCATTTATCAAGTAAAACTGCTCATTTTAATACATTTGCTTTTCATTGATCAATTTTTCATTGAGCAAGCATTTTATTTACCTCATCGACTTTGTTATATATTCACATGACTTCATCATAAGTTTTTTTTAATTTATTGTATTTTTCCATTGCATCTTCATACATTTTTGATCATTTTTCATATTTTTCCATTGCCCATTCATAGTTTTTTAGAGTCCATTTAAGTTTTTCTCAACCATTTTCTTCTATCCATTTTTTTGCATTATCTCACATCTTTTCAATTATCTCATCTTGCTTATTATTAACAAGTCATTCAAGTTGTTCTTTTATTGTATCTGTTAATTGATTTGCTTCTTCATCAAGCCTTTTTAAAGTTTTTTGTTTTTCAGTTACTTCTTCTAGTTTTTCTAACATCTTATTTATATTTGTTTCTCACTGTCTGTATGCTGTAAATTCTTTTGAGATAGCTGACTTTACATCATCATCATCTATATCAGCCATTACAGATTCTCTTTTTTCTTTGAAATAATTTGTTTTGTCTGAATCAGACATCATCTCGTATGTTGTTTGTTTAAGATTTTGAAGTTTTTGTAATTCTTTTTGTAGATCTTTATCTTTTGGATTATTTTTTAACTCTTCAATTAAATTATCAATTTTTTCATCATTTGATTTTATTTTTGATATATTAGCTAATTTTGTTTTACAATCATTATATTGAGATTGATATCAAGATGGGAATTTTTCGAGTTTTTTACATCAGCTTATATCATCATCACTTATTGCTTTATCAAGTATTTTTTGTCAAACAGAATTTATACACTCATCTTGTGTATATGACATTGCTCATCATTTTATATTTTTGCAAATATTATAGTCCCCTTTATTTATAGCTACTTGAAGATAACATTTATCTCTTGGTGG
The DNA here is from genome assembly GCA_020724225.1 of Candidatus Altimarinus sp. Taxonomy (GTDB): domain Bacteria; phylum Patescibacteriota; class Gracilibacteria; order BD1-5; family UBA6164; genus Altimarinus. Next base: position 22,885 of record DYHI01000008.1, read on the forward strand.
ATTTGATCAAATATCTTTAAATTTTGTTCACTTTATACTTTCACATTTACTTGGGCTTCAAGATTGAACTGCAATAAATTGTGTACAATGATCTGTATCAGGAGCATAAGTACAAACCATATTACCAGCAAACGAAAATATTCAATCCCAATTACATGAACTAAGCACAAATGGTAAACTTACCATTAAAATTATATTAATTATTTTTTTCATTTTCTTTTTTGTTAGAAAATAAACTTCTAAAAATTTGTATTTTTACCGTAGAGATAATTATAACTAAAAAATAGAAACTTATAAGAGTTATCGGATGACCTAAAAACTGGACCATTAATACTCAGGTTTCAGTAAATCTTGGTTCCCAATAAAGAAAATTTAATCAAAGCATAAAGACTAATAAATATCACAGTATTAAACTAACTACATTTAAAAATTTATATTTTCATAGTCATATTATAAATTTAAATCAATAAAGAATAAAAATTATTATCATAGCTAATAATCAAACAATAATTCATAAATATTTACCATATTTATTTATGAAATTGTATGTTTTACTTCAATTTTGAAGTGTAATTGTTGTATTTATTTTTTCATCATCATTTTTTGGAACTATTTTGTCAAAAATAATTTTTTCTATATGTGTTTTACATAGTTCTTGTTTAGAATTATCACTTGCACAAATTATTAAATTATCGTGGTTAATTAATACATACAGAAAAGATAATATAGAAAACACTAAAAATAGTATAATATTTACATACCATTTATTTAGAATACAGTTTTTCATAGTGAAATAATTAGAGGATAAATTATAGATTGGTTAGAAAGTAAACTTATATAATATAGACCATTTTTTGAAAAAAGAAAGTTTTTTTATAGATTTTTATAATATAGTCTGAAAAATTATATTTGACAATATGAAATTATTATTTATTATATCTACCAATAAATTTAAAAAAATATTATGTCAAATAATTGAATCAATCAAATTAATTTTTATTCTAAAGATAAATACATGAATTCTATTTGAGAATTTCGTGATATTTATTGAAAAAAGAAATTATCACCTGAAAGACATATAGAAGTTATGTGGAACGAAGCAAGAAAACAAATTTTTTGAGAAAATACAATATCATTAAGAGAAAAAAAATTACTTCAAAAATTCTTATGAACATATTGAATGACAAAATCATTATTTCAAGAAAGTTCAAGAAATAGTTGAGAAAGATATTTTGATCATTTGCTTAGAGTTGCATATAGTATATTGTATAAATCAAATAAACCAACATTGAGAAAATTTTTGATTGCTATGCGGCATGATTGAATAGAAGATACAAATAAAGATTTTATATGACTAGCACAAGATATATGAGAAGATATATCGCTATGAGTATTGCTAATAAGTAAACCGCCTTTTGCTGATTTTATAGATAATGAAACAGATAAAAATGATTTTAATACAGTTAAGTCAAGTTGAATTTTAAATAGAAAATGAACACTAAGAGATAGTTTTAAGGTAAAACTTAAATGATGAGAAAAACTTAGAAATAGAGAAAAAAATGCTTTAAAAATATATAATCAACTTGAATTAAAATATAAATGAGTTAGAAATGATGTATATTTTTCTCATATGAGTAACTTATATGCATTTTTTACTCATGCAAGGAAATTGATATCAAAACATAAAATACATATAGAAGTTCCAATTGAAATTTCAGATGAAAATGAAGCTTTCGAAAGAGAAAATATTATAAATCAAATTTGTTATGATGCATTAGAAGTTAAATTTTTTGATAGAATAGATAATTTATCAACAACTGAAGTTTATTGAAATTTTAATGAATCAAATATAAGAAAAGCAAAGAGAAAAATAGAAGAAACAAAAAAATATTTTTATTGAATCTCAATTGAATTTGATGAAATTCATTGAACAAATTTTTTTGAACAAATTGTAAATCAAGTAGAATCATTAGAAAAATATATTGCAGATGCTTCATATAGAAATGTAATTGATGAAAGTAGAAATAAAATTAAAAAAATAATTGAAAGTATGAGTATTTCTGATGATGAAAATCCTTTTCCACATACACTACCTAGATATGCACATTTAGTTTCTCCTTGATTAATAATATAAAAAGCTAAATTCAATTGAATTTAGCTTTTTATATTATTCTTTTATCTTAAATAGAGCTTTATATCATGCAGGGATTTTACTATACATATATCTATATTTTTCTTCTTCATTTGCAAAATTTTTCTCTTGTAATTCTTTTTTAATTCATTGTAGATAATTGAATTCTCATTCGTTAATCAAATCATTTGCAATCAAATAATTTATCACATCATAACATTTTATCAATTTTTCTCATCTGTTTATTTTTTTATCATCTTTATCGTAGCTTTCAAAGTTTACTCATGCAAGTCTTACATAGTTTTCTAAATCTAGATCAGTTTTATTTGATTTATTGTAAAGCTCAATTGCTGTTTTTAAACATATACTATCACTTTCAATTAGTTCTAACCTAGGAGAAGTATAGATTTTAAGTAAATTTTCAAATCTATTTGTTAGTTCATGTTTTGGATCTTGATCAATTGTAGGGGTATTTAGATCCATTAAGATATACTTTGTTCATATTGTTTTAAATCTATCAACCATTTTATCTATATTTTCATCATATATGTAATCTTGAAAAGAAAATATAAGAGAATCTTCGATTAATCTTGTATTGTTTTTTATTATAAAATATCTTAAAAATGTTCACATTCTATATACAACTGCATCACTATTAAATTCTTCATTTGGAGATTTTATTTCTCTATATATATTTGTTCTTATAGTTGATAATTTGTTAATCATATTTTTACTATCGAGTGGTTTCATATTTTTTCTGATTTCTTGTGAATTTACAAAAAATGTAAGTATATCATTTAATCAGTTAATATTATTTATTTGTTCAACTGCTTGTCAAAACTCTTTAGGATAATTATTCATAGAAAAGAAATCATATACTTCTTTTTTATATTTTGTTAGAAATTCTTTTTTCTTTTCATCTTTTATATTTAATTCAAAAAGTACTTTTAAGTAATCAGCATGATAAGCAAATATTGCATCATCAGAATTTACTATTCAAGATTTATAATGCATATAACTATCCTCTTTAAAATTCGCATATATATGAGGTATACTTGATTTTAAAAAGTAGATTGAAATAATAATAAAAATTATAAAAAAGTTAATTGCTTTCAACATATAAAAATTATCGTTATTATCTATTTCTTTATCTTCTTTTGTAACATAATGTAATCAAATTCATATAAATATCAAAAATGCAAAATACATTGTTATACCATACCAAACAATACCAAATGCTGCGATATTCCATAAAAATACATAAAATGTAGTAAATACAAGGTTTATAATAAATAATTTTAACATCTTATCATTTCTCCAATCTAAAGCAAATTTAAAAAATCATAATGTAGCTAAAAATCATCAAAGGATAAAAACATATCATAATGGTAGTTCTATATTATTCACTACTCAAGTTAAAACTTCTTTTGTTCAAGGAAATGAAAAATAAAGTATTTCTAGTATCAAAACTAGATATATAGGGATATAAAACCATTTATTTCTAAGAGGTAAAAATAAAAGTAAAACAGGAAGTAATGCAAAAAATATATATGTTATATCAGTATATTCCCCTCTTTGATTTGTTTGCATTGTCAAATTATATGGAAGTTTCAGATAATTATTAATTCACTTTTCATAACCAAAATATCTTCACATATCTGCATTTGCAGCTTGTCAATTTTCATCTAGATTTTGTCTAGACTTAATTATTTCATCTATCTTTTTTAGTTCATCACTTGAATGAATTTTACTATAATCTGCTTTATAATATTCTGCTTTTCATCCAAGTATAGATCAAACAGATATGTTACTAATTCATGCTTCAGATATATTTTTTGTAAACCAAGGAATAAGTGCTATAAAAACTCATAATAAAAATATACCTAAAATAGAAAAAGTTTTTATGAAATATTCTCTATTATGTTTTACATAAGTATAAGCAATTAAAGTAGCTCAAATTAAAAATGATATAATAGAAAAATAGTTTACAAATTCTATATCATTTTTCGGATAAACTACATTCATCATTGACCATAAATCTAGTTTAGTAAAAACAGAAAAATAAATTGCTAAGTATCATAAAAATGCTAGTATTCATATTCTATTAAATATAATTATTCAAATAATTGCTGATATAAGCATCAATGTAGTCATCTTGATTGCAAATGCAAATCATACGATTATTCAAGCTATAAATATATAGAAAAAATCTTCTTTTTTGAAAAATTCTTTTTTTGCAATAAAACTTTTTATTTTATCAATTATTCATTCATCTTTAGTTTCTTCTCATACAAATTCTTCCTTTTTTACAAATATATAATAAATCATATAAAGAGCTATAACACTCATAGAAAAAAGTCATATATCTAGTTTCATATCTTTACCAAGTTGAAATATAACCATCGGCATAGATATAAAAATAGTTGTTAGAAGTAGAGGTATGTTTATAAATTCATTTTTATTGTTAAAAAAACTTTTACTAGCTAAATATATAACAAATGCAGCTAAAAATCATGAGAAAGTATTTAGGTAAAATGCTTGAGTCATAGATCCAAAAAGGTATCAAACTCAAGTGTATAATTCCCATGCTTGCATTCATCATAGAGAAACTATTTGTCATGCTGCTGCAAATAAATTTGGAGTGTTCATATACGATCATAAATCATCCCACCCTATTGGAAATGGTCTAAAAACAAGTATGAGATTTGTAGCAATAAGTGCAGTAAGTATTACAAATAAAAACTCAGATGTATATAGATTTATATCTTTTTCAATTGTAATTTTTTTACTAAAAAATCATGAGAAAAGAGAAAATATTTCTTTATATGAAAATCATATAAATCAAGCAATTATTATAAAAAATGTGAAAAGATTATAAAATCAGAAAAATCATGCTATATAAAAAAGAGCTATAAAAGAAAAAAATCAAAATCAAATAGATGATAAAGTTTTAAAAATAGTTTCTTCCTTTATAAATCAGTTTACATAGGATAAAACTTTATATCAAAATCAGTATGATGCAATAAATATTATGATAGGCAGAATTAAAAATCAAATTATTTTCATAAATAATCAAATTCCCTGAGTTCAAGAAAATCATTCTTTTGTAGCAAAATAGACTATACAAAGTAAAAATAGATTGAGTAGTCAGTATCAAAGTATAGATGTATATGATATTTCTACTTTTGTATCTTCTGGATTATTAAATACAAAATAACTCAAAACTTTGTACAATGAGTAGATAATAAATAAAGGAATAATGTAATAGAGAAGTTGAGTTCATGGATATGTTTCATTATGAAATGAAAATAAACTATAGTAACTATATATAGTAAAAAATCAAAATATAGCAAGGGTAACAAGCTTTGTTATGTAGGAAATCATAAATATTTAATTAATAGTTAATAATTAATAGTTAATAATTAAGGATTTTCCCTTAAAATTAAAAATATGTTTGATTATAAAAAAATTACAATAAAATACAAGTAAAAATAGTATTCTTATTCTAACTCTAAACTATAAACTATAAACTCTAATCTTAAACCTATGATTGAACAACACGGAAGCTTGGCTGAGAAATTTATAAAAAAATGATTTTGGTTATATTTGTTTAGCTTTATTATTGCTCCACTATGATATATAATCAAGATTATTTTATCTACAGATTTATCAGTATCTGAAGTTTGAATAATTTATTGAGTTATTAGTTTAATTGTTCTTATTTCAGCTTATCATGATTTATGAGTTACTGAGAGTATAAATTATTTTGTTCCTAAATTCATATCTGAAAATAGATATGATAAAGTAAAATTTTTGCTTAGTTATTGAATACTCATACAGATTATATCATGAGTATTAATTACTTCATTTTTCTTTTTTTGAGCTGATTACCTTGCTTTAAATTATTTCAAATCGCCAGAGGCAATTGAGATAATAAAAATATTTGCTTTTTTCTTCTTGATTATCAATTTTTTTCAGATAATCACAACTTTTTTCATGTCTGTTCAAAACACATTTTATACCAAAATAATAGATTTTATAAGAATGTGATTCACTCTTTTAACTACTGCTTTGCTCTTTGTTTTAGATTATTGAAATTTAGTTACTTATTCATATGCATGGTTATTTTGACTTATCATTGCGACAATTATTTCTATCATAATATTTTATAAAAAATACTATAATCAATACTTTAGATGAGTTTCATATAGTTTAGATAAAAATTTATTTAAAGAGATTATTAAATACTCATTACTTGTATTTTTATCTGCACAAGCTGCTACTATTTTGTGACAAATAGATATGCAGATGATTATTCTTATGATATGAACTGAGGCAGCTTGATACTATACAAATTATTTAAGTATTATATGAATACCATTTATGATTATTTGACCTATTTTTTGATTTCTATTTCCTGTTATCTCTGAATTGTATGGAAAAAAAGATATTGCAAAAATCAGACTTATAAAAACAATTTTCAATAAAAATTTCTTAAGTATCTGATTATCGATTAATATTTTATTCTTTGTATTTGCTACAACTATTGCATATATACTTTTTGGTGAAAAATTTATGATGTCTTGAGTTATATTACAGTATTCTGTTTTATTTTTATTATTTAACTATTTATTGCATATAAATTTTCAGATCATGTCTGGAATATGAAAAGTTAGTTATAAATTTAAAATTATGCTAATTTGAATAGTTGCAAATGTAATAATGAATTATTTTTTAATAAAATCTATTTGAGTTGTTTGAGCATCGCTAGCAACTTGAATTTGATGGTTAATTATATATGTATTGTCTGAAATATTTTTATGAAAAGAATATAGAGTAAAATTTGAATTTTTAAGTTTTGCAAAAAATCTTTTTATATTTTCTATTTTGTGATTGATTAGTTTTTACTATATATTGCCAAATTTTGATTGATTATCTAGGATTAATTCAATGTTATTTTTGATACTTATTAGCTTGTTATATATGGTTATTTTTGTATTAACAAATTTTTCTGAGATGAAAAAGTTTGTGTATGAAATAAAAATGGTTAAAAAAAGTTTGAAATAATTAAAATATTTGTAAACTTCATATATAATATTAATTTTTATTATGAAAATATCTGTAATTTGAACTTGATATATATGATTGATTCAATCAGTTTGACTTGCAAAGTTATGATTTAAAGTAACTTCTTTAGATGTGTTTCAAGATAAAATAGATAAGCTTAAGGATTGAATTCCAACTATTTATGAAGATTGACTTGAAGAAGTTTTAAAAGAGACATTATCAAACATAAATTTTACAACAAATAAAAAAGAAATCATCTGAAGTGATATAATTTTTCTTTGTGTTTGAACTCCACAAGACGATGAATGAAAAACAGACTTATGATATATTTATGGTGCTATTGATGATATAAAGCCATTGCTTAATTGAAATGAAATAATAGTAGTTAAATCAACTGTTCCAGTATGAACAAATGAAAGTATTTACAATATGCTTTGATGAAAAAATTCTGTTGTTTCAAATCCTGAATTTTTAAGAGAGTGAGTTGCAATAGATGATTTTTTTAATCCTGATAGAATTGTTTTAGGATTTAAAAATGATGAGAAAATAGAAGTTAAAGATAAGATATTTTTACTTTATGAGTATTTTAAAAATAAAAATATACCATTAATAGAAACAAATTGGCAAACAGCTGAACTTATAAAGTATAGTGCTAATAGTTTTTTAGCAACTAAAATCAGTTTCATAAATGAGATTGCAAAGCTTGCTGATAGTGTATGAGCTAATGTAAAAGATATAGCAAAATCTATAGGTATAGATAGTAGAATCTGACAAAAGTTTTTAAATGCTTGAATATGATACGGTTGATCTTGCTTCCCTAAAGATGTAAAATCATTGATTCATCAATTTAAAGAACATCAATTAACTTGAGAAATAATTACAAAGGTTGACTTCGTTAATCATACACAAACAGATTATTTTTTGGATAAGATTTTTAAAAAATATAAAAACTACTTACACTGAAAAACTATTTGAGTTTTGTGAGTAGCATTTAAACCTGATACTGATGATTTGAGAGAGTCAAAATGACTTGAAATAATTAAAAAGCTATTATATGCTTGAGCTAAATTAAAAATTTATGATTACAATGAAAAAGCATTAGAAAATTTTAAAAGATACTATGAATGATTGATGCTTTCAAATAGTAGATGATTCTTCCCTATCACTATCTGAAAAGATTTTTCAGATATATGTGATAATGCTGATTTTTTGGTTGTAACTTTGGAAGATACAAGGATAACAAAAGAAGATTTTGCAAAAATAAGATTAAAAGATAATATTATTTTTGATTGAAAAAATATACTTGATAAAAATAGAATAAAAAAATTAGGTATTGATTATATTTGAGTTTGATATTAAAAAAAATTTGCATTTAAATATAAAAATGATATACTAGATATGTGATATTATAATATATACAGTATATGAAAAATTTTACATTAAACATTTGAGTGACAAAAAATACAGTTTTTAGTGTAAATGAATTATCTCAAATTATAACTAATACTTCAGATAACTCATTAAGACAAAAGATAACAAATTATGTAAAAAATTGATATATAGAAAAAATTTATAGATGAATTTATTCTATTCCAAATATGAAAGTAAATCTTTTTGAACTTTCAAATAAAATATATTCTCCCAGTTATATTTCATTTTTTTCAGCTTTATACCACTACTGAATAATTTTTCAAGTAAATCCATCAGAAATTGATATTGCATATAAGAAATCCCAATCTATAAAAATAGAAAATCTTTGAATAAATATTCATTTAAGATGTTTAAAACAAGATATTTTACTAAATCCTGAATGATTAATTATAAATGATACCTACACTATTGCATCGCCTGAGAGAGCTTTTTTAGATACAATTTATTTATATAATAATATTTATTTTGATAATATTGAACCTCTAGATACAAATAAAATAATAGAACTTATTCCAATCTATAAAAAAGATGCAATGATGAAGAAAAGGGTTATAAAATATTTTCCTAATTTAAATTTATGAATGCTATAATAGCAAAATTAGATAGACAAACTCATAGGAGTATTATGCTGAATATTTTGTTAAAAATTTCTCAAGATCCAATATTGGCTAGAAACCTTGTTTTTAAATGATGAACTGCTCTATACTTTATTTATAAGCTACCTAGATTTTCTACTGACTTAGACTTTGATTTAGTTGATACAAAATTAGAAAATGATATTTTAAAAAAAATAAATAATATATTGAAACAATATTGAGATGTAAAAGATTTAAGGATTAAAAAATATACTATTTTTGCATTGCTTTCGTATTGAGATATAGACCATAATATAAAAATTGAGATAAATCGTAGATGAGTTATGTGAAATTTTGGTTTTAAAAATTTTATGTGAATACAACTAAATATAATGAATTTAGAAGATATGTTTGCAAATAAGCTTATTGCTTTAACAACAAGAAATAGATTGGCAAATAGAGACATTTTTGATATTCATTTTATGTTAAGTAATTCATTTAAAATAAATGAAAAACTTATTTTGAAAGAAACTTGAAAGAACTTACAGGAATATGCGAAATATTGTATAGATTTTTTACAAAAATTACCTAAAAATCACTCTATTTTGGATTGATTATGAGAAGTTTTGGATGAAAAACAAAAGGTCTTTGTAAAAAATAGCTTAATTAATGAAACTATATTTCTATTGCATAGTTTGATTTAGTAATTTTTTCTTTTTTTACAAGAAGATTTTGCAAAAATAAGATTAAAAGATAATATAATTTTTGATGGGAAAAATATACTTGATAAAAATAGAATAAAAAAATTAGGTATTGATTATATTTGAGTTTGATATTAATTAATAAAATATTTATGTTTAAAGATTTTAAAGTAAAAATTGCTATAATTTGACTTGGTTATGTAGGATTACCTCTTGCACATGCCTTTGTAAAAGAATGATTTGATGTTATTGGATTTGATATAAATAAAAATAGATTAGAGGAATTAAAAAAATGATTTGATGCTACAAATGAAATAACTTGAGATGAAACCAAATATTTAAAATATATAAAATATTCTTCTGATGAGAAAGATTTAAATGATTATAATTTCTTTATTGTTACAGTACCAACACCAATAAATATATATAAAAAACCCGATTTAACTCCTGTAATCAAAGCTACAGAAACTGTTGCAAGAAATTTAAAATCTTGAAGTATTGTTGTATATGAATCAACTGTATATCCTTGAGTTACAGATGAAGTTTGTTTACCAATAATAGAAAAAATTTCATGATTAAAATATCAAAGTGATTTTAAACTTTGATATAGTCCAGAAAGAATAAATCCTGGTGATAAAGAACATACTGTTACAAAAATATTAAAAATAGTTTCATGAAGTGATGATGAATCATTAGAAATAATTAATAATGTATATTCAACAATAATAAAAGCTGGTACTTTTAAAGCTAGTTCAATAAAAGTTGCTGAAGCTGCAAAAGTAATAGAAAATACTCAAAGAGATGTAAATATAGCTTTAATAAATGAATTATCACTGATATTTAACAAAATAGGAATAAATACTTTTGATGTTTTAGAAGCAGCATGAACAAAATGGAATTTTTTAAAATTTACACCTTGACTTGTATGAGGACATTGTATTTGAGTAGATCCTTATTACTTAGTGCAAAAATCTGAAGAATTAGGTTATTATCCAGAAATTATATCTTCAGCTAGAAGAATAAATGAATGAATGTGAATTTTTATATCAAATCAAATAGCAAAACAATTAATAAAAACTTGAAATAAAGTTGTGTGAGCAAATATACTTGTACTTGGTTTAACTTTTAAAGAAAATGTTCCTGATTTCAGAAATAGTAAAATATGAGATGTAATAAAAGAATTAAAAGATTTTTGAGTAAAAATATCATGATTTGACCCTTATTCTTACAATTTAAATAAACATATATTAGAGGAGATTAACTTAGAAGAAAATGAAATAATAAAAGATTATACTAATATTAAATTTGATGGAGTAATTATAGCAATTAATCACAAGGAATATGATGAATTAGATTTAAGTGATTTAATAAAAGAAAATTGAATTATTTTTGATATAAAATGAAAATATAGAAAAAAATGATATAAAAATTATAATAGTTTATAAAAAGTTATGAAAAATAGATTATCTAAAAAATCACATTGGGATGAAGTTCATAAAAATTGAATATCTTTTAGTAATATAATAAATAATTATCCCCTACTTTATTGATTAGAAACATATCAATTTATATATTCCTGTAAAAAATATATAAATTTCAAATACAAAAATATATTTGAAATTTGATGTGCCCCTGGTAATTATTTAATAAAATTTAACAAACTATTTAATCTTTCTATAAATTGAATAGAATACTCTAAAGAGTGAATTAATTCTTTAGAAATGAACTTTAAAAATAATAATTTAAAAAATAATATTATTTTTTGAGATTTTTTTGATAAAAAATTTCTAAATGATAATCAAGAAAAATATGATGTTGTTTATTCAGTATGATTTATTGAACATTTTGATAATCCTGAAGAATCTATAAATAACCACTTCAAAATAACAAAAAAATGAGGGCTTGTAATTATAGCTATTCCTAATTTTAAGTATTTAAATAAATATTTAACTGAAAAAAGTATTATTGATATTCATAATTTAAACATAATGAATACATCAGAACTTAAAAAATATTTTAAAGATTTTGATGTATTGGAAATTAAATATAATTGAGGATTATTTAATATAGGTTTATTTAGTTACAAAAATATAATATTAGAAAAAATTAGATTTATTATATTTTTAATACAAAGATTTATTATTGATCCAATATTTATCTTATTTTTAAGATTATGATTAGATTTATCTAATAAATATACATCCCCACAAATACTTATTATTTGTAGAAAAAATTAAATATAAAGCTTATAAATTAATAAAATTATACTTCTACTAAATATAGATAAGAAATAAATTAATTTATTTCTTATCTTTTTATCATATCTTAATGACTTTTTTAAAAAAAATAATCATTTATTTTTTTCTCAAAATAAAATCCGATTAATTCATGCTCTAAATAAAATTTCTCAGTAGTTATTATTATATCAGTATTTTAACAAGTCATTTCATATAATTTCTAAAACTTGTTCATTTCAAATTGCATTTTTTTTAAATCTTTCTTTTGATATAGTTTTAGTTATTTTAAGCTCTCAATTATGATTTATATTATATAATCTTCATATATAATCATACAACAATATTTTAAGTCAGTTATTATCCATAAATTGCCACATTTTTGACCGCATAACTGTCTCTGTTACAACATCTTCAGGAAATCTTAATTTAGGAAAGTTTAAAAAAATATTACTTTTAAGCATTATTCACATCTCCACATTTATCTCTCAATTTAAATAATTTTTATAACCAAAGCTTATTTCTTTTTTACTTGATAATATTTTTTTATTTCAAATTACATTTCATAATTCATCTTCACATAAAAAGTAAAATCACAAAACATTGTCATACTCATTATTTTTTATTAATTTTTCACACTTATCTAAAAAAAATACTATTAAATTATCCTTTAATTCATCATCGCTATCAAGAAAAATAGTATAATCACTATTTTTACTCATATTATCAATTCATATATTCCTAGCCTTTCAAACTCATGAATTTTTTTGATAAAAATATTTTATATTACTTTTATATTTATCCAAATATTTTTGAATATATTCCTTTGTTCAATCAACACTTCAATCATCAACTATTAAAAGTTCCCATTCGAATGGTATATCTTTTTTTTGATTTATAACTGATAAAATTGCCTTTTCTAAAAGCTCTTTTCTATTGTATGTTGGAGTAATTATTGAAATTAAAGGTAATTTATTCATATTATTCTGCTTTATTTTTTATTTTTAAAGTTTCTAAAAGTAATTTTACTTCGCTAATTGTAGTGAAATATTTTGAATATTTTTTTATGTTAGTATCTAATTCATATTTTTTTACTTGTTTAATTAAGTTATTTTTTAAGTTTTCTTCTCTATTTCAACATCAAAAATCTTTTTTTAAAAATTTTAAATGTAAAAATAATTCTCAAAATCTACAATATAAGTAAGGATGATATAACATCTCTGCATTTAAAAATTGGTCAAAATATGTAAATTTTGAAATAGGAAAAATTCAGTGATCGGCATATTTTCAACTATAAGGTAATTGTTTCGGAACTCAAATTATTGATTTTTTTTGTAGTAGATTTATTCAGTAGTAATAATAATATCTATTTTTTGGATTTGATAAAATTTTATTTCTTAAATTTTTTCATAGATCTGGTACAATTATATTATCATCATCAACTTTTATTATATATTTATATTTTGATTTCGACATTGTCCAATTACTTTGATAAGCAAATGAATGTAAACTATTAGCAGGACAGTTTAAGAATTCATTTGATCATATTGGATATACTTCATATGGATATTCAAAATATATAACTCTTCAGGGATATTTTCCTTGTAGTTTTAATGATATTTCTTTTGTTTTATCTGTAGATAAATTATCTCAAATAATTATTTCATCACATAATACTAAATGACTTTCAATTGTTTGTTCTAAAAAGTCATCTCAATTTTTTATTCTACAAATTCATGATATTCATAGTGGTTTATTTTCATTCCACCAGTTATAGTCAATATTAGCTTCTTTAATTCATTCTATATTTATACAAAAGTTTTCTGATATTGGTTTAATTGGATTTATTATCTTTTTTATGTATACAATAAAATCTACAACTAACATTAGTTTATATGGTAAATAATCTGTAGCTAAAACAAAAAGTCTATTAACAATATAACTAATAACTTGTTTCAAAGTACTATTTAATTTTTTCATTTTTAATTATTATCTATAAACTTTTCAAACCAAATTGAGTTTATCAAAACTGACATTAAATAAGACTTATTAACTTTTTTTCACTCAATATAAATATTATATAAATCCAAAACTTTTTTATTATCATAAATTCCTATTTTAGGAGAAATTTGTTTTATATAGTATTCAGTTTTTTTATTTTTTAAAACTTTATCTATCCAATCAATTCAATATCAGAATCACATTTTTTTATTATAAATAAGTTCATTTGGTAAGTATTTTTCTAACACCTTTTTTAATAGATATTTGTTATATTTTTTATCAGTAAAAGATTTTACTTTATATGAATCTTCTAAATTACAAGAAAAATTTATAATATCTTTATTTAAAAAAGGAGTTCTTAATTCCATCCCATTTATTGATCCAACTAAATCATTTACAATTGTAATAGAATGTTCATTTTCTATCCTAAGTCAAATCCAAGAAAAAATATCAATAAGTTTTTTTGAAACTATTTCACTTGAATATTCTTTTAATTTTCAAGTGTAGATAAATTTCTTATATTTACTTAAAAGTATAATATTTTTTAATAAATAATATTTATAAATAAAAACTTTTAATAAATAATTTGGAATTAATTTTCATATATATACTTTATCTAATTTTTCCTTTAATTCACTTATTTTATAAAGTAAATTCATTCCATCATATCAATAAAACATTTCATCAGCTCAGTTTCATCAAACAGCAACGATTATTCCATCTTTTTTCATTTCTTTTAAAATCAAATCAGAATAAACAATTTGCATTAGATTTATTGGTTCTCAGTATTTTTCTATTACTTTTTCTATTACTTTAACTAAATCAACTTTTTCTAAATATTCTTTAAAATATAGCCTTTTATTTTTTACTCATAAATATTTTGCTATTTTATCAGCTCTTATTACCTCAGGGTCATTTTCATCATATCATAGAGAATATGTTGTTATATCTCTATTTTTCATAATTGAAGCTATAAGTGATGAATCAATTCATCAAGATAAAAAAATTCAAACTGGAACATCAGCAAAACAAGTATTTTCTACAGATTTTTTAAATAAATTATTAAATTGATTTATTTTATCTTTTTCTAATTTAAGTTTATCTATTTTAAAATACTTATATTTGTTTAATTTATTTGAATACATTTCAAAAATTAAATTATATCATGGTTCTAACTTGAAAATATTTTCAAAAGCAGTAAAAGGAGATGGAATATGTCTAAAATTATATAGATCAAAATTTGATAAAGCTAAATTATTTTGTCTAATTTCTCTTTTATCTAAAAAACAAATTAAAGCATTTATTTCAGATCAAAATATAAATTTATTATCATCTCTGTAATATAAAAGTGGTTTTTCTCAAATTCTATCTCTTGATAAAAAAAGTTTATTATTTCATTTATCAAAAATACAAAAAGCCCACATTCAATCAAGATATTTTGTACAATTTTCTCACCAAAAAATATATGAATACAATAAAACTTCAGTATCAGAACTTGTGCTAAAAATAAATCACTCTTTTAATAAAATTTCTTTTATTTCTCTAAAATTATAAATTTCTCAATTAAATATTAAAACATAATCTTTATAAATAAATGGTTGATTTGCTCTAGAATCAATATCTATAATAGATAATCTTGTATGTCATAAATACAGATTTTCATCATTAAAAATTCAATGACTATCTGGTCATCTAGAATTAAGTTTTAATAAATTGTTTTCAAAATCTTTATTATCAATTTTAGTTTTAGAAACTATTCACAGAATTCAACACATAATTTTTTATTTAAAAATATCTAAAAATGATTTTTCCCAAGCTTTTTCACTAAATTTATCTTCATATATTTTTTTAGAGTTTTCTTTCCATTCTTTATAATCACTTATGCTAATTTGTAAAACATAAACAGGTTGTGTAGAAAGTACTTATGAATAAAATTACTCGG
>DYHI01000009.1:0-7270 GCA_020724225.1 Candidatus Altimarinus sp.
GAGTTAATCCATTTGCAGTAGTAGTTGCAGTATTTAAAGTATTCACATTATTAATTAATGTTTGTAAAGCAATTAAATCAGCTATTGAAGCTTCTCCAGCTATTACTGTTTTATATGAATCTAAATTTCATTCTACAATTCAAGTTACTCATGCAACTATAAGTTCATCTATAGTTAAAGCACTTGCATTATCTCAAGTAGCATATCATTGTATTGTAAGTAAAGCATCTGCAGCTTCAACAACATTAACACTATCAACCATAGCTTGTATTTCTCCTATAGTATCTAAATCAGTATCAACAGCAGCAGAAATATCAGCTTGATATACAGCTAGATTTTGAGAAATAAGTCCAGTAGCACCAGCTTCTGTAAGTACTTCTATTGTTATAGAACTTGCATCTCATCATTGTGCAATATTTTCAATTTGAAGTATTGCACTAGCTTGATCAGCAAAAGTAATATTACCTAAAGGACTCACTATAGAAAAAAGCATCAAAGATACCATTCATCAAGAAATAGTATTTTTAAGACTTTTTTGTAGATATTTATCCATATTTTATACAATAAAAAAAATAAAATAATACCAAAATTATTTTATTTCGGGAAGTTTTGGCAAACTAAAAGAGTATTTAATTCTCAAGTTTGCCAAAACTTCCCTATTTTCAAACATAAACAACTTGAATTTAGAGGCGAGAATTAAATACTCAATCTAAAAGTTGTTAAAATTCGAAAAAAAGTTCTTGGGAAATTTTGGCAAAATAATTCTATACTTATTTATTTTTATTCAAAATTTATTTTATTTTTTTGTTAAAAACTTGTGAAAAAGTATGTTTTTAGATTGGTCTTTTGAAGTATCCCCCTACCCCACCCCCTAAAATTAAGGAGTGAAACTAAGAATTGTAGCTAAGTTCGGGGAAAAGCTGGGAATAGAGGGAATTAAAACCAAATTAGATTAGATATATTCACAAAATGTATTATATCATCTATTGTAAGATAGCCAAAAGAACAAAAAAACTTGACTTTTAATTTTATTTCTATTAAATGCTTTTATTGTTATCTATAAGAAATATATTATGTATAAAGAATTATTTAAAAATCCATATTTTACACTCAATCAATTAACACTTGTATTTAAAAATAAAAAAATTGCACTTGTTTATGTTTTCAAGATGGCTTAAAAACAAAAAATTATAAAAATAAGAGAATGAATGATATGCCACCCGAAAAGTGGAATAAATAAAAAAACAGATTATTTAGTTAATAGATGATTTCTGTAGTCTACAGGATTCATCTTTTTTTTGTTCCATTAAAAATGATGATTTTTCGAAAAAATCCTTCATAAAATAAATTTTATGAAGGATTTTTTGAAACTACACTCTAGTCGTATTATCTCACTCAACTTCACCTTCTACAACTCAATCATCAGCTTTCTTTTCTTCTGTAGCTCAAGCCTCAGGATTTGCTCCTGGTTGACTATAAATTGATTGACCTATTTTCATCATTATTTCATTTAATGGTTTAGTAGCTGAGTCAATTTCTTCTTTTGAAGCATCTGCATTTTCAAGCACTTTTTTCAAATCTGCAATTTTTGCTTCTGCTTCCGTTCTATCAGCTTCTGGTACTTTATCTTTATTGTCTGCAATAGTTTTTTCTGATTGGTAAACTAGTGAATCTGCCATATTTCTTGCATCTATTTTTTCTTTTCTTTTTTTATCTTCTTCTTTTTTTGCTTCGGCTTCTTTTACTAGTCTATCTACTTCTGCATCATCCATACCAGTTGAACCTTGGATAGTGATGTGTTGTTCTTTTCCTGTTCATTTATCTTTTGCTTTTACTTTCAGTACTCAATTTGCATCTATATCAAAAGTTACTTCGATTTGTGGTACTCATCTTGGAGCTCATGCAATTCAATCTAGTATAAATCTACCAAGTGATTTGTTGTCAGCTGCCATTTCTCTTTCTCATTGCAATACATGTATTTCAACACTTGGTTGATTATCTGCTGCAGTTGAGAAAGTTTCAGATTTAGAACTTGGAATTGTAGTATTTCTAGGAATCATAGGTGTTCTAACTCATCACATTGTTTCTATACCAAGTGTAAGTGGAGTAACATCAAGAAGCAGTACATCAGTTACATCTCATCCGATGATACCAGCTTGAACTGCTGCTCATACTGCAACTGCTTCATCTGGGTTTACAGAATTGTTTGGTTTTTTACCGAAAAATTCTTCTACTTTCTTTTGAACTAGAGGTATTCTAGTTGAACCTCAAACCAAAATTACTTGATTTAAATCAGAAGCACTTAGTCAAGAATCTTTAAGTACTTTTCTACATGGTTCAAGTGATTTTTCAACCAAATCAGAAATAAGACTTTCAAATTTTGCTCTTGTAATAGTCATAAATAGATTTTTTGGACCACTAGAATCAACAGTTATATAAGGTAAATTTACATCATATTCAGTAGTTGAACTTAATTCTTTTTTTGCTTTTTCAGCTTCATCTCTGATTCTTTGTAAAGCCATTGGATCATTTCTCAAATCAATTCCTTGTTCTTTTTTATACTCATCAATTATATATTCCAAAACTCTGTGATCAAAATCATCTCAACCTAAGTGAGTATCTCAATTTGTAGATAATACTTCAAAAGTTCCCTCTTCTCATAAATCTAATATAGATATATCAAAAGTACCTCAACCTAAGTCGTAAACTGCTATTTTTTCATCTTTATTTTTTCCAAGTCAATATGCAAGAGCTGCTGCAGTTGGTTCATTTACTATTCTTTTTACTTCAAGTCATGCAATTTTTCAAGCATTGATTGTTGCTTGTCTTTGACTGTCGTTGAAATATGCTGGAACTGTGATAACAGCTTCAGTAACTTTTTGTCATAAATATTTTTCAGCATCTTCTTTAAGTTTCATAAGTACATGAGCTGATATTTGCTCTGGTCTAACATCTTTATTTTCAAAATTGATAAGAGCTTCGCTATCAGATCATTTATTTACTGTAAATGGTACATTTTTGATTTCATTTGCAACTTCATCATATTTTCTACCTATAAATCTTTTTGCAGAATAAATTGTTCATTTTGGATTTGTAATTGCTTGTCTTTTAGCTGGAGTTCATACAATTATATTACCATCTTTTGTAGCTACAATTGATGGAGTTGTTCTATTTCATTCTAAATTTGGGATAACCTTTGGTTCTCCTCATTCCATAAAAGCAACACAAGAGTTAGTAGTTCATAAGTCTATTCAAATTATTTTTCACATAGGCTAATAGTTTAAATATTAAAAAGAAAGTATAAGAGAAAATCATAAAAGTTCCTCTTTTACTTATTAGAAATAGTTTATTTAATTTTTTTTTCCTGTCAAATTTATTTTAGCACTTTTTAAACTTTAGTGCTAATTAATATAATTTTTAGCTTGTTTTAGAGAAAAACAATTTTTCTTGACTTTTTTATAATAAAATACTATCATATATAAGTAAAAAATAATAAAGTAATATGGAATCAAAAATAGAGCAAAGCATATCTCAATCAAACGAAAATCTAGTTAACAAAGCTTCAAATGATGCTATTTTTGATGCTCAATCAAATACATGAGATGAAGTTTTAAAGATAACTAAAATGTGATGATTTACTCAAATAATTTTAGCTACTTTGGAAAAAATAACTGATCCAGCTTGAAAAATCAAAGAATTACAAGAAGCAAGAGCAAATCTTTGCAAAACAGATCCTGAAGATTGCTCTAATGATGATATTTATAAAAAAATAGCATAAAAGATGATTAAAAAATCATCTTTTATCTTGTATTTTTATGAAAATGTATAAAATATAGATTATTACAATTAATAAAATATTTATGACAAATAAAGAATTAGAGACAAATGAAGAAAATAATATCAATCAAGAAGATGTAAAATCAACAAAAAACATATTAAATATGATTTATTTAATAATAGCTATTTGTGTACTTATATGAGCAGGATTTTACATAAAACAGAATAAAATTCCTAAAATAGAAAGTGAAATAAACGAAATTACAAATGATGAAAATTCTGAAATAACTATAGAAAATAATGTAAATGAAATATCAATTAGCACTTGAATAGTAGAAGATAACACAAATTCATCAACAACTATTGAATTAAATGTAGCTAATTCTTGAACTCTAGATTCTAGTTGAGAAATAAAAACAGAAGAAGATAAAAAAAATGAAGAGGCTATTATTAAAGATTTTGAGAAAGAACTTGATTCATTATTTGATGTAATTGACCAAAATGCAAGATAATTTAATAAAACAAATCAAAGAAAAAATAAACACAAAGGAGGAAATCTCTCCTTTTTTATTTATATGATCAAATATTTCAAATATAAACTTATTTATAAATGAACTTAGTCAAAGATTGTCATCTGAATTATGAAGTAACAAAAACTTTATTTTTAGTTTTATTGATAACAATGAGAAGATAAAAGTTAAAGATATAAAAGAATTTTTAGAAAAAATATTTATTACACCAACTTATTGAAGTCAAATATTTATAATAGAGAATATATCCAGAATGACCGAAGAATCAGCTAATTCTTGCCTAAAAATATTTGAAGAACCTCCAATCTGAAATATAATCCTACTATCAAGTCCATCGGAGTCATGAGTACTTGAAACAATTATAAGTAGATGTACAATAATAAATATGGATAAAACCATTCAAGACTCAAAAAATGAATTTTATTATGGGATGATTGATGATTATGTAAGATGAATAGACCATGATTTAGCTTCATATGTATTTAAAGAAAAATTAGAAAAACAAGATTATATAAACATATTAAATACTCTCATAGTTTATTTTAAAAATAATCTTGTTTATCTCGATTTAATAGAAAATATAATTGAGGATATAAATTGAATACAAAAAAATAATGTACTTCCAAAATATATAGTTGATAAGTACATTATAAGAATGAAAATTTAGTGGATTACTCCACTTTTTTTATTACTCTGAATTTTTTTCAACAATTATGACAATAATTTGAATCAATCTGGTTTTCTACCTCACAATAAGAACATATTTTTACTTTTCACTTTTTAACTTTCTCTTGTATACGAGAAACTTCAGTAAATACCATAATGGTAAGAGATCAAATTATAGCTAAAAGAGCTGGACCTAAAAATATAACTATAGATCAAATTATTTTTCACATAGGAGTTATAGGATATATATCTCCATATCAAACAGTTGCAGCAGTTACCATTCACCACCACAATGATTTTGCAATTGATGAAAATTCTGGATTTACAGGATTTTCTATCTCATAAACAAGTACAGAAACTACAAATATAATTATCCCAAACATCAAAAATATTGCCTTATATTCATCTTTATAATTTTTTAAAGTTTGAAAAAATCAAACAGTTAAAGGAATATTTCTAAGTAATCTGAGAACTCTAAAAACTCTAAGAATTCTAAATATAACAAAAAATCAAGCATTAAAAAATGTTACAAATATCATCGAAAGAAAAAATGGCAAGAATGATAATAAATCAACAAAGTTTAGTATAGAACTAAAAAAAACTTTTTTATTATTTGCTCTAAAAAACCTATACAGGTAATCTAGTAAAAAAATTGATGAAATAGAAAAAGTTATCAAAAAAATCTGTTTAGCATAATCAATTCAAAATGGCTTAATAGATTCTAAAACAATAACTAAAATTGATATAATAACTGAAAAATCAAGTACAAAGTTTCATATTTTTCAAATTGTACTATCTCTATCCTCTAAAAAATTATCATATTTTCTTCTGTTGTAGTAAAAAAACTTTTGAAAAAATAATGATATCACAGCAAAATAATTAGTAATTAATAATTAATTAAATTAATTATATCATATTTTTTTAAATTTCTCCAAAAAAGCTAATCTTTTTAATACTGTAGGATGTGAATAATAGAAAAATTCATATGCTTTGTGTGGTCTTAGGTTTGAAAGATTATTTTGTGATAATTTTTTTAAAGCATTTTGCAAATCTCAGGCAGAACTATTTATTCAAGCAAATTCATCAGCTTGATACTCATTTCTTCTAGATAATATATTTCCAAACAATCAAAGAACTATTGAAATTGGAGTAAAAAGTATAGTAAAAGCTATAAGTCACATATGGAAACTTGGTTCACTTGCTCAAAGTGACAAAGAAACTTCAGGTGTATTTAGAGCAAGTCAAAACAAATACATAATAAATCATGTTTGTAATATGGAAAATATAAGCATTTGGAGAGTATGTTTCCTTTTATAATGTCCTATCTCATGAGCTAAAACTGCAACCAATTCTTCATGTGTTAAATCTTTTATCAAAGTATCAAATAGTACAATTCTTTTTTTACTTCAAAATCAAGAAAAATATGCATTTCATTTACTTGATCTCTTTGAAGCATCCATTTCATAAATATTATCAAGCTTGAAATAAACTTTTTTAGCAAATTCTTCTATTTTTTTCTTTAATTCTTCATCTTGTAGCGGAATTTGTTTATTGAAAAGTGGGACTATCAAAGTCGAGTAAAACAGCATAAAAAAAAGAGAAAAAGCACTAAGTATAATCCATGCTATCCACCAAAAACTATCGCCTAATTTCTGATATACATAAACCAAAAGTGCAAGCAAAGATAATCCAATAACAAATGTTAAAACAAGTGATTTTATACTATCAAGAAAAAATAACTTTTTAGTAGTTTTATTAAATCCAAATTTTTCTTCTATAACAAAAGTAGAATAATAAGAAAATGGCAAATTAAACAAAGTTTGTAAAAATACAATTATAGCAAAAAAACTAAGAGTTAAAACCAAAGGATTTTCTATAGATATTCTGAGAATTGAGTCAAGATAACCAAATCATCCAAAAATAACTATCAAAATCATAACTACAAAAGAAAAAGTAGTAGTTAACATAGAAAATTTATGTTTTGTTTTTTCATATTCTTGTGATTTTTTGTATTTTTCTTCATCATAAATTCACTTAGCTTCTTCTGGTAATTTTTCTGACCAATTAAGGGTATTTAAATAAGCTAAGATTTTTGTTAAAACAAACTCAAATGTTAAAAATCAAATAATTAAAAATAAAAAAATATTATAATACGGATATAATAACATCTTTATTTCACCATCACAATCTCATAAACTTGGATCTCCTACACAAGCAAAAGTTGTAGAAATTAAAACAAAAAATAAAATTAAAATAAAATTAAATTTTCTCATAATAAATATATATTTAAAAAATAA
>DYHI01000009.1:7370-37255 GCA_020724225.1 Candidatus Altimarinus sp.
ATTTAAAAAATAATTAATCTTAATATAAGTAAATTAAATTAAATGTCAAGATAATTATTTTCTATTTTTTCTCTAATCTACTTCCTTCTCTGCTATCAATTATCTTGTAGCCTAGGACATCAAGTTCATCTCTGAGAGCATCAGCTAAGATAAAGTTCTTTTCTTTTTTTGCAGTGTTTCTCATTTCTAATTTTTGTAGTATTTCATCAGGTATTTTTTCTTCTTCAAAATCAAATTTAACTATTCATAAAACTTGATTATAAGTCTTAAACATATCAATTATAGCTAAGTGTTCTTCAAGTGTTAGCTTATCTATCTCTTTATTTACAAATGTTAAAAAAGAATGAAATCAAGCAATAGCCTCAACAAAATTGAAATCATCTTCTAGATACTCTATAAATTCACTTATAAAATTTTGCATATTTTCTCTAAACTCTCTCCTAATTCAATTTACTTTTAAAACTCATCATTTTTGAAATGAACTTCATTTCTCAGATTTAAGACTTGCCTTTACGAATTCCAACTTTTTAATCGTTTCATCTAACTTTTCTATAACTCTAAAATTTTGTTCCAACTTCGAAAATGAAAAATCTATACTATCAGCATATTTTCAATTTATAAATCCTAGTCTAAATGCTCTATAAAAAACTCAATCTTTTAATTTATCTTTATATTTTTCTTCTAAATCTTTTAATGTATAAAAATTTCCTAAACTTTTACTCATTTTTTTTCAATCAACCATCAAATGTCAACTATGAAGCCAATATTTACAAAATTGTTTTCCAGTAACTGCTTCTGTTTGTGCTATCTCATTTTGATGATGAGGAAAAATTAAATCAACTCATCACATATGAATATCTATTTCTGGTCAGAAATGTACCATATTACAAGCACTACATTCTATATGCCAACCAGGACGACCTTTAATTGTAACTATATTGTCATTCTCGTGTTTAACACGAGTATCTATCAAATTGTCAGAATCCTTTTTATAGATTCATACCTTCGCAGGAATTGAGAAAGATTTCTCCCAAAAATTTTCTCAATCTTCTTGTTTCCATGCTTTCCAAAGTACAAAATCTGATGCACTTTCTTTATCATACTCATCATTATCTATTCTTACACTTGATTTCAATCAAGAAAAATCAAGGTGAGCTAATTTTCCATAATCTTTAAATTTAGAAATATCAAAATATATACTATTGTCATCTCCTATATATGCATATCACTTTTTAATCATTGTATTTATCATTCTAACCATTTCATCTATTAAATTAGATATTGGGACAACTTTATCTGCTTTTGTAATACCTATTTTTTCTATATCTTCCAAAAAAATACGAGTATATTTTTCTGTAAATTCTTTTAATTTTTCTCAAGCTTTTTGACTATCTCTTATTGTTTTATCATCTATATCTGTAATATTCATAAGAGTAGATACATTGTACCCTAAAAATCTAAGAGTTTTGATTATCAAATCTTCAAAAACATAAGCTCTCAAATTTCAAATATGTGCATAATTATAAACAGTAGGACCACAAAAATATACTTTTACATTATCTTGTCTTTTTGGTTTAAAAGGTTCTTTTTGTCTTGTTAATGTATTATATAATTTTAGCATAAACTAATTATCTGTTAAAAAATAAGTATCACTTTCTGTTGGTTTATATGTTTTTTCAGTTTTATTATGTCATTTTTTTTGGTTTATCTTATCCATCATCATTTTTGAAGCACGAGTTGGATCCATATGATGTTCAGTGTGTTTATCAAACATGATATTTGGTCATTCTTTACAATGTCACATACAAGCACAATTACTTATAATCACATTATCTAAGCTAAACTTTTCTTTATCTCTATCCAATCTTTTTAAAATGTACTCGCTAAATCTTTCCTTACATATTTTTCCTGTACAAACTTGTATTTTCATAAATAAAAATTAATTAGTAATTAGTGTTATTCTACTTTTTTTATTATTTTTTACAAAAAAATTTGATAATTATTTTTTTTTCATATAATACAACTCGCAATACAATAAATGCAATGTATTAAGCTGGGGTATCATAGAAAACTGAAAATCCGCTACAACAAGGTTTTTCATACAGTTAACTCTTTAAAATTTTAATATCTTTGTATATTTGCCGGGGTAGCTCAGTGGTAGAGCAGAGGACTGAAAATCCTTGTGTCGGTGGTTCAATCCCGCCTCTCGGCACCATTTGAAAACAAAATAAAAAAGTTTAACTTGAAATACAGTTAAACTTTTTTTTGTAGAAATTTATTGTTATATATTTTATTATTTTAAAAAGATTAGTTCTTTGAACTAATCTTTTTACTTTTTTAAAAATCATAATCTTTTAAATATTTCTTTTAGCATTCATTTTTCTTTTTTTCATATATGATGTTTATTTTCATCTTTATGATGATGTTTTTCTTCTTTCTTTTTTTCTTTTTCTTTCTTTTTTTCCAATCATGACTTTATTTGATTACAGATTATATCTGAAACTTCCGATATTTTATATTTTCAAGAACTTATTTTTATTATTTCTCTAAAAAGTTCACTATCCAAAAGTATATTTGTTGAAATTTCAATTCTTTCTCAATTTATTTGTAATATAACCTTTTTCCTATTATCTCAATGAGAATCTTCTCAAACTAAAACAATCTCAGCTCATTTTGGTATAACTATTTTTGTTAATCATAATTTACATGGTTTAGATAAAATCACTCTAGTTCAAGACTTAATAAAAAAATCTCCTAAATATCTATTATCCAAGGCTGAATTATAATGAAAATATGATGATGTTTTCATAAATAAAACTTAAAAAATAAATCTTGTCTACTTTTTAAGTTTACTCGGGATACCATAATAGTCAAGTAAAAATTTTGATATTTCTCCAAACATATATGCAGATGATTCTCAACCATATATAGTAGTTCTAGGCCTTTCAATTTTCATTATTATTACAAATTTTGGATCTTCAGCAGGACCATATCATGCAAATGATCATATTGTACTTCATGGTCAATCTTCATATCATCATCTAAAAGCAATCTGAGCAGTTCAAGTTTTACCTGCCATATTGTATCACTCGACTTTTCAGTTTTTTGCAAATCAATTATCTATACTATCAACTAGCATTGCGGTAATTGTTTTAGATGTAGATTCTTTTATGACTCTATGAGTTATTTCAGGTTTAAATGTGACAACTTTTCAACTAGGCATTTTTATAGATTTAATTATATTGGGTTTTATGTAAACTCATCAATTAGCTAAAACACTATATGCTGTTGCCATTTGTAGTGGAGTTACACTTATTCATAATCAGTATGACATAGTATACATCTGAGCCTTTGACCATTTTTCATAATTTGGTAAAGTTGAAAACACTTCTGAATCCAAAGTTATTCAAGTTGGCTTTCCAAATCAAAATGAATCAAAATAATTGTATAATAAAGATTTTCATATTTTTTGAACTATTCTTATCATTCAAACATTACATGAAAATATAAGTGCATTATTAAAAGATTTATATCATTTACACTGTTCTCATACATTTTTTATCCTAAAACTATCTATAGTCAATTCCATATTATCTTGATACATATCAAATCTATTTATTTCTCATGCATCTAATCATATAGCAACTGTTAGAGATTTCATAATACTTCATGGTTCATAAAGTCAAAATATTGCATCATTTTGATATACTCATGCTCAAAAATCATTTTTATACTTGTATTTTACCAAAATAGGATCTGCTAACTCTTCTCTTGTTGCAAGTCTTAATTTAATTTTTTTTCAATCATAAAAAAATTCTTCTCATACCGCATTATCTTCAACAAGAACTACTTTTCAAAGCAAATCAATTTTTGGATTAGGATATTTAGCAAAAGTAACTTTTTCCAAATCATAAACAGACGAAGGATCATTTAAATCTGAGTTTGGATATGTAGCCATTGCTAATAAATCTCAGGTTTTTGGTTCCATAACAACTATTGTTCATTTATTTGCATTAAACTTTTTTACTCACTCTGCAATCACATCTTCAACTTTTTTTTGTATATTTCTATCTATTGTCAAAGTTATATCAGCTCAAACAGTATTAAAGTCATTTGAATCTAAATTTAAAGGATCAATTGTTCTTCATTGAATATCTTTTTTTACCAATATTTTTCATTTATTTCACTTTAAAATATCATTGAAATATCATTCTATTCAATATCTTCATACTCAGTTTGAGTCAGTAAATCAAATAACCGATGATGCAACTGCTCACTCAGGATAATATCTACTTGGATTTCATGTCATTATAATAAATCATCAAATGGAATTTTCTTCATCCAATATTCTTTTCTTCATTGCATCTTTTTCTTCTTTTATATATTTTTCTATTTCATCAGATATTGTAATAGATAATTTGCTTATTATAGGTATATATCTTATTTTTCTTTTTATTAATAATTTTTCTACATCTCAAAGATTATAATTCAAAATAGTATTCAACTTAAGTGCAGTATCTTTTATATCTATTATTTCTTCTGGATTAGCATATACATTTAATCAACTTACATATATTCATGGAAGTTTAAATTCTATTAATTTATCTATATATTTTTGCTCCAATGACTCTGCAACAACTACATTTGTCACCTTAGTTTTACTAATTCTTTCTTGAATTTTATTTAAAATAAGTTCTTTTATAGATTCTTCATCATATTTAAATTTTTCTATTTCAAGCACACGAAGAAATTTTAACATATTTTTATAACAATCATCTTTTGGTTTTAATTGACAAATTTGTTTATACACAATATCTGTTAAAAAAATTGATAATCTATTTTTGTCTCATTTTACTTCTGGATCTATAGCTAAATCATATAAAGTCAAAGAAGTAGCTAAAACAATTTCAGATCAATTTGTACTTGAATAAATTGTTCATCTATTTACTGGAACCTCAACTTTTCATATTTGTTGTTTATCCGCTAGATTTTTATAATACTCGTGATTCAATACTGTATATGAAAAAACTTTACCTATAATAAAAAATGAAAATATTACAAAAAAACCTAATACTAAATATTCCCTAGGTAGTCTATCAAATAGTTTTAATAAATCATCTATATAATTGTGATATTTTTTATTCATAAATTTTAAACTTTTCTGAAATTAAAGTTTCCAAATTTTTGAAAAAGAAGTAAAAAGTAAATATGATGAATCTTATTTTCAAGTTCTAAAAAATAAGATTCATCATATTTACTTTTTACTTCTTTTTCAAAAATTTGCAAAATAAAAGGTAGATTTTCCCCTTCTTTTTTCAATTTTTCTAATTGTAAATTCATTGCATAAATAACTTCATCTTCTTCTCAAACACATTCAAAAGGTTTAATTCAAGAAATTCAAAGTAATTCTCTAAAGGTATTCTCCAATTTTTCATCTTCATAAAGTTCCTTTCAAAAAATTTGCAAATTTTCTTCCTTAGTTATAAATGGTCTCAAAATAGAATAAACAAAAGCACATTTAGGACACTCGTTACACCAAATTCATGATTTAATTGATACTTCTTTTTTTATTCTGAAATTATTATTACAACTACTAAAAACTCAGAAATATTTTTTTCATACTTTTGAAAATATATCGGCAATTTTTATTTCATACATTCATCTCAAAAGTGAAAAGTATGTAATTTCATCACTTAAATTTCTTTTCACATAGTTATCTAAATCTTGTTCAAATTCTAGGCTTTTTGAGTATTGGTGATTGATTTCTAAATAATTACCATTTACAAGTTGTCAGTTGTCAAGTTTTTGTCATTCTAAATTATTCTCTATTCACTTTTCACTATTCACTAGTATTTTTGTATTCCCCACATTTGCAGATTTTTCATTGCTTAAAATTATATACTTAAAATCATACAAATATGCAGTTGTATACAAAACAAAAGCTATAATTCAAGTTATAGGAACATGTCAATTATAATAACCCTTTTCATTCAATTTAAACAAATTTTCATCTATTTTCCTATTTATCAAAATTGAATCTTTTCACATAACTTTTAGACAATTTTCTTTTATTACATCACTTTTTCAGAAAATTATAGGAGTAAAATCTAAGTTATTTTTAGTTAAAATCTCTGCACTTACTATACTATCTTTTCCTCAACCAATGGGTAAAAGTGATTTTTCACTATGTGTAAATTCTATTTTTTTATATTTTCTTTCACTTGCATTTACAAAGCTAAAAAGTCACTTTGGTGATAGATTATTTGTATACAAAAACTCTCAAAGTCAATTTCTATAAAATTTTTGCCAAAATAATTTATCTTCATCTGTTAAAAATCATGATTCCACAACAAGTTCTTTTGTAGGAAATGCTTTGTAGTAACTTACTCAAATAGCTAATGACAAAGAAAAAAGAAAATTATTCATTATTTCATCATAGAAATCATCACGAATTTTTACTAAATCTGTGGTAAAATTTATTTCCTCAACAAATTTTTCTATCTTATCAAAACTATAAAAAAATCTAGCTTTCAAAGAAACTTTATCAAATTCAAATCATTCAAAATAAAATCTATCAAATTTTTGCATAAAAAAATCATTTAAAAAATTTAAATGATTTTATGGAAAACTAATGAAAAAGCAAAATTTATGCTATAATTTTTGTCGTATCAAAATTTCATTTTTTTTCTAAATATTCTGATAAATAAGTAATCAATAATGCATAATAGAATTTATGTGGCATTATTTCTCATTTCATAATTTTCCTATCAGTATTATATCTTTCAGAAAGCAAATAGTATTTCTCTTGAGTTTTTTTATCACTTGTTAGTTTATATATAACTTTTGAAAAAACATCATCATCCATTTCCATATTTTTATTTTTTAGTAAAGTTTTTATTCTTGGCTTCATTTTATCTGATTTATTTGCAATTTCTGTATATTTTTTATTTGGATATTTTTTTCACCCCCACATTTCTTCTAACATTTTTAAGTATGAAGTTCATACTGTTAAGTTAGTATCTGTATCAAATAACGATTCTTTAATGTCTTTTATTTTTCATTCAAGCTTTCAAACTTTTTCAGTTACTTTATCATATAAACTTTCTCATTCTATAATTATTTTTTTTCAAAATTCTTTTAACTCATTTATAGGATGTATAGTTAAAGCCATAAGTCAAACTGAGCTATTTTCTACCTTTTTTTTACTTTTAGCATTTGGATTAAAAAAAGATTCAAATTGAATAATAGCTAAAACATCTTTTGTATTAAAGGTTTTTATATCAAAACTATCTACCAAACTATCAATTTTTTTTGAAACTTTTGAAAAGAACGATAACTTTTCTTCTTCTTTTTTATCTAATCAAGTTTTTCCTTGTTTTATATTTAAATCAGTAAGAGATGCATTAACTAAGTCAACTTTTTGGTCATCTCACTTTCTAAGTCAATTTATAATATCCTTTAGACTAGGTAATTGCCCTTTTATATACAAGCTATATAAATCTCTTTTTTTATTTAACAACTTCAAAAATGTATAAGGACCAAAATCTCAATCAACTTTTGATCAAACTTCTGATTGTAAAAATCTAATATCACTTTTTGAAACTTTTTCATTTTTAAATTTTTCATAAATTTCTATAAGTTTTTTTCTTGTAATATCCAATTTTATATTAGCTATTTCACTCTTTGTCCCCTGAATAACTTTTCATTTTTCTTTAGCATTTAATCATTGTTTTTCTTTTCTATCCTGAATAATATGATCTGTAAAATCTTTTGGTCATTTATTGATAATATCTTGCAATAATTTATCGTCATTACTTTGAGAAACTTCATTAATAGATTTTGCAGGAGTTAAATTTGCTAATTTATCTATTTTAGTCATATAAGGATTATCATTTTGTTGAAATGATTTTAAAAATTCAAATACCATAATTTATTTTTATATTATATTCAATAGTATTTTATCATACTATATCAATAATAGCAATTTTTGAACTATTTTTTGCTTTTTAAATTTTTTACATATAATAACCACACTTTAAAACCTGGTGTATTTTCCGGGGAAAAGATTTATTTTATAAAAATACTGACTATGTCAATAACAAAAGATGATAAGAAAAAAGTTATAGCAGAATTTGCTAAAACAAAATGAGATACTGGTTCTGCTGAAGTACAAGTTGCTATACTTACTTCAAAAATTGAGAACTTAAAAGACCATTTAAATGAACACAAAAATGATAACCATTCAAGAAGATGAATTCTTATGATGGTTGCAAAAAGAAGAAAAATGCTGAACTATTTAAAAAGAAAAAATCCTGAAAAACATGATGAAATTCTTGCTAAATTAGGAATAAGAAAATAATTAAAATCACAAAAAAAACTCTTTCAATTGAAAGAGTTTTTTTTGTTGTACTCAATTAAAATTGATTTTCCGAATTTTTGAAATAAATAATTAAACACTTATTTTTTCCAAAGCTACACTAAGAAGAATAGTTCAAAATCTTAGTCTAACCCTATCTACAAGCCTATCAACTATCAAATAATCATAATCTGGAATATCCAACTTCATTTTTATTTCATGCCTTCTTAGATCAATTTTTTTAGAAACTATTTCATCTACATTTATTCACATAGAAAAAATAATTTCACTTAAATCTTTCAAAACTCATATTTTATCCAAAAATATAAAATTTAGAGAAACTACTATATTATTATCCTCTTCTCACTCTCTATATGCTGATAATAATCTTTCTTTATTGACATTATCAAGAATTGTACAAGATCTATCATGAACTGTAATATTTCATTTTGAATTGATATGTCAAACTATTTTTTCAGGAATAATAGATCCTCAAATACACTTTTTACATATTTTGTAATCAATTCATTTTTCTCATCAAATAACTATATTTTCTTTTTTATTTCAGTTGCTACTATTTAGTATATTTTTAATATCATCTTTTACTTCTTTTCTAGAAATAATTTTTTTAGTTTTCAATATTTTTCTTACAATTGCAGATGGATTAACAGAAAAATTTCAGATTTGTTCTAATAAATTTAATCTATCATCTAAACTATGTTCTCTATCGTCAAGTATTTTTAAAATAGTAAGCTCTTTATCTAAAAGTGGTAAAGAAAACTTTTCAAGATATTTATTTAATATATCTTTTCATCTTTCTATATGAATATCTTTATTTTCTTTTTTTAATGCACTTCTTATCCTATCTTTTGCTCTAGTTGTCTTAACAAAAGATAGCCAAAAAGGACTCGGTTTTTTAGTGTTATCTGTAATTATTTGAACTACATCTCAATTTGACAATTCCTTATCAAGTGGAAATATTTTTCAGTTTACCTTTGACAAAACAGTATGATTTCAGATTTCAGAATGTATAGCATAAGCAAAGTCAATAGGAGTAGATCATGCGGGTAAATTAACTGAGAATCATTTAGGAGTAAATACAAATATTCTATCCCTAAAAACATCTATTTTAAGTGAAGAAATAAAATCATTATTTCAAAGACTTTCTGTTAAATCTTTCAATTCCTTTACCCAATCTATATCTTGAGCTTGATTAGTACTTCATTTTTCTTTGTATTCAAAATGTGCAGCAACTCATATATCAGCATACTCATTCATATCAAATGTCTTAATTTGAATTTCTGTAGGTTGTTGTCTATAACTTTTTAAAAGTCATATAATAGTAGTATGAAGACTTCTATATCAGTTTGGCTTTGGTAAAGCAATATAATCTTTAAATCTATTTGGAATTGGGTGAAAAGAATTATGTATTACTCCCAAAACTTTATAACAAGTAGGAATATCTTCTACTAAAATTCTTATTCAAAATAAATCATACATAGATTCAACATTTTCAAATCATTTCTTCTTAATCTTTTTATAAATTGAATAAATTGATTTTACTCTGTATGTTATCTCATACTTATCAACAAAAGGATTCAAAATCTCTTCAATTTCTTTTTTTGCATTCTTATAAAAATAATCTATATTTTCTTTTAATTCATCTAATTGTTTTTTTATATTTTTATATTCTGCAGGTTCAAGTATCTTAAAACACTCTTCTTCTAAAGAATTTTTTAAGGAAAAAAGTCACAATCTGTCTGCTATTGGTGCATATATATTTAAAGTTTCTAGAGAAATTCTTTCTTGCTT
Source organism: Candidatus Altimarinus sp. (assembly GCA_020724225.1). Taxonomy (GTDB): domain Bacteria; phylum Patescibacteriota; class Gracilibacteria; order BD1-5; family UBA6164; genus Altimarinus. The sequence goes on from DYHI01000009.1 coordinate 17,539, forward strand.
ATCTTTTTTAGGATGATGTTTTAATGTCTGCATATTGTGTAATCTATCAGAAAGTTTTATAAATATAACTCTCAAATCTTCTGCCATTGCAACAAACATTTTTCTCAAACTTCACACATTTCTTTCTTCTCAAATATATTTTATTTTTGAAACTTTCTCCATTCACTCACAAAGAAATGCTACTTCATCTCAAAAATTAAGCCTAATTTCTTCTATAGATCTTGGAGTATCTTCTGCAACATCATGCAGTAAACAAGCTTGAATTGTTGATATATCTGGTTTTAAATCAAGCAATATAAATGTAGCTTCAATAGGATGGATTATGTATGGATCTCAAGACAATCTCATCTGTCAATCATGAGCATCACGAGCAAAAGTATATGCTTTGAAAATGTCCCTTTCTATGTCTTCATAAGGAACATCAGTCATATACTTTGACACTTTTTTTGCAATTTCTTTAATTTTTTTGTCTATTTTTGAGTAGTCATACATATATAAAGTTTAGAGATTATAGATTAGAGATTAGGATTATAAGTTTGAGTTAAAATACTAATTACTTACTCAAACTATATTTTACTTTTTAAGTCTTATTTATTTCTATTCATTTTCATTATATCAAAAATTTCATACTTTGTAAAAAGATTATTTGAGATTTTTATACAATAATTAATGGCTATAATAAAGCTACTCTCAATAAAAATACATTTAATAAGTTTATATTTTACATAAATTAATTTGACATACTTATTAAAAAATATATAATATGGGTGTAGATTTAACACTTACTTATTTTCTAAGAATATTTATATTTCACACCTCTTAAATAAAAATATATAAAGTTGGTCACCTGCAAATATAATAAAACCTAGAATTAAGGACTATTATCTATATCCCCTATTAGAATATACAGAAGTTTTATATTTCTTGACTTATAATTTAAATATGAAATGATATTATTTAGAAATCATAATTTAAAATTAATAATACTTTTTTTATTTAAAATACTGTAAGTGTATATTTTACATATATTTTATTTCCTAAAACTACGACTATGAAAAATGAAGCAGTAATAGTAGTTGACTACCAAAATGATTTTGCAAACCCAGAAACTGGTAGCTTATATGTAAAATGATGAGAAAAAATAGCACCAGCAATAAACGAAGTAGTAAGATGGGTAAAAAATAAATGATGAGTAGTAGTAGCATCGAGAGAACTACACCCTATGGGACATATATCTTTCGCATCAAGTTTCTGATGAAAAGAATCAATTATAGAAGCATTTAAAAGAAATGAATCACCAAGCGAAAAAAATTTTATTACAAAAAAGGAAATTTCCACATGGAATGAAAAAGTAAATTGACTTTCAAAAAGTGCATCATTCACAGTATGACAATTAAAAGCATATCTAGAATCAAACTGAGACCAGGCTTTATGGCCAGAACACTGTGTAGACTGAAGTTTTTGAAGCAAATTTGCAAAATGATTTGATCCAAAAGTGATCGATATAGAGATAAAAAAATGATTTAAGTCAGACTCTCACCCATACTCAGCATTTTGATGAAAAACTCTAGATTGATTAAAATCTACATTTGAAGTACTAAAAGATTTATGAGTAAAAGTGGTCAAAGTAGTATGATTAGCAACTGACTATTGTGACTTAGCAACAGTACTAGATGCAAGAAAATACGGTATAGAAACTGAGTTTGTACTTTCAGCATCAGCCTGAGTTGATCCTACTTGAACAATAGAAGCATTAAAACAGATGAGAGAAGCTTGAGCCAAAATTATTGAGTTTAAATAAGTTTGTTTTATACAATTAATATTTAAAAATATGAAAACTCCAGATTATAAACAATTTCCTGAAATAAGTTTTGAAGATTTTCAAGCTATCCCATACATAGATGAAAGAAAAGAAATAGCATCAAGAAATAAGATTTTGAGAACAGATGCATACAACAGAACCATGGATTACATAAAATGAGATAAGTGAAATCAAATTGAAACATTTTACTTAGCAATAAGAAAATCACCAAATTCTAAGTTCAATGTAATCTATGGTATAAGAAACATAGTAGATGAAGTTTTGAGAACTCCTATTACTCAAGCCGAAGTTGATTTTGCTGATAGTTTCTACAAATACCAAACACAAAAATGATGAAATGGTAAATTTAATAAAGCTAGATGGCAAAGGATAGTTGATGAACATAATGGTATGTTACCAATAGAAGTTTGGTGAGTTGAGGATTGAACCATCTTAAAACCTGGGGAGCCAGCATTGAGAGTAGAGTGAGAAGCAGAAATTGCTGCTATATTTGAACCTATATTTATGAGATTATTTTATCAATCTGTTGTAGCAACTAATGCAAGGATGATAGAAGAAATAATCTCAGAATGAAGAATAGTAGAGTTTGGATATAGATCTGCAATAAACGATGATATGCATATAAAAGCTATAGAAGCATTGATTGTATGATGAGGTGTATCAAGAACAAGTAGCGATTTATCAGCAGCAGTTTTGGATATATATGCAGACTGAACTACAGCTCATAGGTTTTTTACAGCATATCCTACTGAGGATGAAGCTATGCAAGATGCAGTAGAAAAAAATGATAAGATAGCACTTTTGATTGATAGTGTAGAAGCTTATGCAGGAATAGACAAAGTAATTGCTTTGAAGAAAAAATATCCAGGAAAAATAATAGCTCCAAGATTGGATAGTTGAGACTTAGCAAATCAAGCAGTTTATGCATTAAATAAAATGAAAGAAAACTCAATGTTAAATCCATTAACAAACAAAATAGTCGTAGCTGACATAAGCACTATAGAAGACATAATCGAAGTAGAATTAGCAGTATCTGAAGCCTGATTTAATCCAAAAGACTATATAGTTTATGGTTTAGGATGATTATTGGTTGCAAGAGAAAAAACAAGAGATATCGTTTCAGCATGATATAAGTTATCAAATACAGAAAGCTGATGAGCTATGAAATTCTCAAACGATAAATGAAAAAAGTCGATTCCAGGTAAACCAAATGTGGAAATCAGAAACTGAAAAAGGTATATAGTTCAAGAAGATGAAGAACAAATTGGTGTCAGATTATTAACTCCTATGTACTCTAATTGAGAATTCTTCTACGATAGACCTAAAGTTTCAGATATCTACGAAGCGAGGGAAACCATGAAAAACACAAGAAAATGGGCAGACTATGAAAGTGAGATAAGTGAAGAAACAAAGGAATTGATAAGATGAGTAATGGAAAGAGTAGGGATAACTAGTGAATAGTGAAAAACAAAAAAAATAAAAAATATGTCATCTTCGGACTTGATCCGGAGATCTACCTAATATGAAAAATTATTATTACTCATAAGAATAATACAAGGTAGATTCCCGACTTCTCGGGAATGACAAATTTAAACAAAACTAAAAAACTTCTTTGATGTGTATCAATGGGATTTTTACTTTTTAACTTTAAACTTTATGGAAACAAATAACATAATTACTTGAAATAATCAAGTAGAAATACCTGGTTCAGGTATAGAAAACGAAACTAAACAAAATGTATCTTCAATTATGATGCAATCTAGAAACTTAAATTATAAACAAGTTGCAGAAAAATTAGTTATTGAGTTAAAAAATTACTTACAAAATTCTAAACAAAAATGATTTGTAATATGAGTTTCTGGATGAATTGATTCTGTAACTGTTTCAACTCTATGTGCTATGACTTGAGCTAAAACTATAGTTATGGATATGCCTATACATCAAAATCAAGATGAAGTAAATAGAGCTTCAGAACATATGACTTGGTTACAAACAAACTTCCCTAATGTCGAAAGATTTAGCATAGATTTAACACAAACTTTTGAGACATTTAAACAAGCCTTACCTACTGTTGATGACGAAATAGTTAGATATATGGCTTATGTAAACTCTAGATCTAGATTAAGAGCAGTTACATTATATGCAATTGCTAATGAAAATTGATTAATAGTTGCAGGGACTTGAAACAAGGTAGAAGACTATGGAATATGATTCTTTACAAAATATGGTGATTGAGCTGTTGATATAAGTCCTATTTGAAATTTATATAAATCTGAGGTATATGCTTTGGCTCGTAATTTGTGAGTTTGTGAATCTATATTACAAGCAAGACCTACAGACTGACTACACCCAAACTGAGCAACAGATGAAGATCAAATAGGTTGCACTTACGATGAGTTGGAATGGGCTATGATAGAGTATGATGACTGAAAAAGAGAAAATGATTTTGAGTGAAGAAAAAAAGAAATAATGAAAATATACACTCAAAGACATACAGTAAATGCTCACAAAATGCAAATGCCTCCAGTTTTTGAAATATAAGTAAAATTATGATAAAATAATTAAAGTTACTATATAAAATAATATATGGAAGAAAAAAATATAAATTGAAGCTTAGTCTGTTATGACGACTTCTGACTCCAAAATAATTCAGAATTAAGAGATTTTCTTGATGGTCAAGAATTAAAAAATATAATTGACTCATTTGCATATAATATAATTGTTGTACTTTGATGAGATTGAACTATGCTTAGAGCAATAAGAGAAAACTATGAAAAAAATCTCCCATTTCTTTGAATCAACTTTTGACATAAATGATTTCTACTTAACTCAAAAGAAAGTGTTAAAGAATGATTTAGTCCAATAGAAAGAAGATATCCACTCTTAGAAGTTGAAGTATGAACAAACTGAGAAAAAAGAAGTGATATCGCAGTGAATGAGATAGACATAAGAGCAGCATGATGAAGAGCAATCTGACTCGATATAAGTTTATCAAAAAGACAAAAAATAAACATATCTTGAGATGGAATAATCATATCAACTCCTGCTTGATCTACTTGATATAATAGATCTCTAAATTGACCAATTATTCCACATACTATAAATGCATTTTCTATAACTCCAAAAGCTCCATGGGCTCCTAGATGACAATGACCTATCTTGGTTCAGGATAATGAAATCTTACAAATAAAAAACACTTGAAGACTTAATCCTGTAAATATCTACTGTGACTGAAGAGAATTTCTAAAAGTTGATGAAAATAATCCTCTAGATATAACTATCAAAAAAAGTTCAAGAATAGTTAGACTAATAATTTCATGAGATTATTTAGATACTTGGGATAACAAAGTTCTTCAAGAACAAGGATTTGAAGTTTAAAAAATCAATTTTTTTCAACATTTTACTTACTAAATATATGACTATGGAAACAATAGCTATTTATTGAGGTTCTTTTAACCCGCCTACAATCGCTCATGCTTGAGTAATTACATCAGTTTTAGAAATGACTGATATTGAAAAAGTTATTTTTACTCCAGATTGAGATAGAGATGATAAAGATCACAAGATATCACTTGCGCATAGAAAAAAAATGATAGAAATATTTTATGAAGTACTTAAGTGACAGTGATATAATATAGATTTTGATACACATTTTTTAGATTGAAATAATTGAAACAAAACAACTGCTATGCAAGTAAGAGATTATTTCAGAAATAAACTTTGATTTTACCCTTGGCATATATTTTGAACTGACACAGCTCCTGCTATGCCAAATTGGAGCTGAAACTATGATAAGATAATCGAAGAAGAATTAAAAAAAATCTTCGTAAGTAGATGATGATACTCATTTAATCCAAATTGATTTGAAAACTTCATATTACTTGAAGCTCATGATATACCTGCTGTTTCAAGTTCTATGGCTCGAGAAATGATAGCAAACAGAGTAAAAGTTTCAAGCATTATTTTACCTGAAATTGAGGATTACATTGAAACAAACGGGTTATATAAATAAATCATATCCTTTAAAAAACTTTTAGAAATAGTGGGGTTTTAGGGGGTGAGACGATAGTGAAAACTTTTCGTAAGGCACAAAATACTACTAGCTGAAATTCGAGCCCCCTAATTCTTTTGTTACTTTTGGAATCAAAAGTAAGTCTTAATGTATTTAGAATGTATTAATAATTTAACAAACAAGTTTTATAAGACAAAAACAATATACGGTAGATTCCTGTCTTCGCAGGAATGACACTAATTTTTATATTCTAAATAATATTTTATGCGAATCACATGAGAAAAAACAGTCTATGAATGAAGACATTTAAAATTTGTTGAGCAAGAAATAATTAAACCCAACTGAAAACCTGGAGTTTGGGAAAAAGTTTCTAGAAAACATCCTTGAGTAGTTTGAGCTTTTCTAGAACATATAGAATACAAAACGATTATATTAGTTGAACAATTTAGACCTCCAGTAAATGCAAGGGTTTTAGAACTTCTTGCCTGAGTCATAGATAAACACTGAAAAACAAATGAAGAAATTATAACTGAAGAAATCAGAGAAGAAACTTGATATATTGCAAATCATATAGAATTTGTTATGAGTTGACCAAAATCTCCTGGTTTAACTGATGAAGTAAGTTATGATTACTATGCACAGGTAAAATGAAAAAGACTAAAACAACAATTATGAGAAAGTGAGTCAATTGAAGTAATTGAATTTAATAAAAACGATTTAGATGAAGTAATTGAAAGTAAAGAAAAATCATGAGTACATATATCTCCTTCTATCTATGCAGTTCTTTATAAACTTTTGACAAGTTGAAAGATAAAGTTAAAATAAATGTATTAATTACATTAATCTGTAATTCATATTTTATAATTTGTATTTATTATGTGACATCTCATACCAGAAACAAAGTTTAAAGATATTTGGAATCATGATTTCACTATCCCAATACCTGCACTTGATATAGTTATATTTACTATATACAGGTGAGAGGTTTGTGTTGTTCTATTGAAAAGAGATGATTGACAATGCAATACTGTGTATGCACTACCTTGATGAATAGTGACTTCATGATTTTCACTTGAAGAAAATTTTGATTCAATTTTAGAGAGAAAAACATGAATTACTTGAGTTTATAAAGAACAAATTTATACTTTTTGAGATCCTAAAAGAGATAATAGATGACATACTCTTTCTATAGTTTATCTTGCTTTAATCTGAGTTGATAGATTTTTAAATCAAGTAGATTTTACAAAAGTTGAAATAGTAAAATATAGTGATATAGATAATATCAAACTTTGATTTGACCATTTAGATATAATAAAATATACAAAACAAAGACTTAGATGGAAAATGGAATATACAAACATAGCAAAAGATATATTAAAAGAAGAATTTAGAATAAGCCAACTTCAAGAAGTATATGAAATAGTTTTGTGAAAAAAGTTTGATAAAAGAAATTTTCAAAAAAAGATATTTAAACTTAATATGATAAAAGAAACATGAAATATAGACAAAACTACAAATAGACCTGCAAAACTTTATAGCTTTGTAGATAAAAATGTAAAAATATATGAAGTATTATAATATTTTCAATGAAAAACTTTACAATAAAAAATTTATATATAAAATAGTCATTGTAAATATTTATATTTAATTATCTATTATGAAACAAAATAATAAACTTTGATTTACTCTAGTTGAACTACTTGTAGTTATAACTATCCTAGCTATCATATCAGTTGTTGCTTACCAAAATTTCTGATGAGCTGTAGATAAAGCAGTATGATGAAGAAAAATAAGTGATGTTTCTACAATTGAAACAGCTTTACAACAATATAAAGCTGACAACAACTATTATCCTCCAACTATGTTATCTTGATCAAATAATTTATGGTGATATAATTCATCTCTAAATGCATATCCATCAAATACAATTGATGTTGACTATTCATGAGAAGAAATCACTACAATTGTAAGTGCTAATTGATGATGAAGAGTTTTTGGTACATGAGCTTGGTCTGATATTACAAATTGAAAACAAATTTGAGCAAAATGAACTATATCTCAAGAAACATTAACAAAAAGATACTTAAGCAAAGATTTATATGATCCTGAATTGTGAGATATAAAAGTATGAACTGCTAAAATGATAGATTCTTGAATATGAAGATATGTATATGCAACATATAAAAAAAATACTTGATCATGATCTTGGTCTAATAATTATAACTGAAATGCATATAATATAGCATATACAGTTAAAAAAGACTGAAGTGATAAGTATATTACAAAAATAGTATGAGATTATGATAAAAATTCATGTTATGATGATAAAGATTTCTGTCCAGATACATTAATATGATCTTGAACTGTTGTATTGGTTGACAAACAAGAACAAAATTGAAATTCTCTTGATCAAAATCAATGAATCCCTTATGCTGTAACTGATTTCCAATAATATAAACTTCAAAAAATAACTTCACAAATTTGTGAAGTTATTTTTTGATTATACTTATTATATTTTTTTCTGTATCAAATAATCTATTTTCTATGATTTCAAATCAGGATTTTTTATATAAATATTCAAGTTCTTGAATTGAAAAACTATGATAATACCTACTGAAATCTCCTATTTTTATGTCAAAATCCAAACTTCAAAACTCATTTTCACTATCTTTTATTATTGAACTTTTATACTTTTCTTTATTTTTTCAAGCATTTAAATCCCAATTTGTCATAAAAATTAATCATCATTCTTTTAGTAAATCTTTTGCTTGATTCAAAACTTCAAGTCGTTCATCAATAGTTTGCAAATGATGAAAAGAAGCTATAAAGAAGATAATGTCAAAAAGTGACTGTCATTCTGAACTTGATTCAGAATCATTAAAATAATTATTAGCATTGACTTCATTATTTATAAAGGAATCTAATTTAAATGATCCTGAAATAAATTCAGTATGACATAGTTTTTTTAAATTCAACATATCAAGTTCCAAAAAATCATAACCTGAGTGTAATTTTTTTGCTTCATTCAACAATTCACTTGATAAATCTATTCCAATATAATTTGTAATTTGTAATTTGTAATTCGTAATTGAATTTAGTAGTCTTCCATTACCACATCAAACATCAAGAATAGATAAACTAGAATTTAATTTTTCTTCTAAATATTTCAAAAAATAATCTATTTCTTCCCATTTCATATTTTTTCTGCTTTGAGAAAATGTTTTTGCATAACTATTATAGTCTACCATAAGATAGAGATTAGAGTTTAGAAATTAAAAAATTTTCACACTTCTACATTTTTACAATTTTACATTTTTTCTACATTCTATCTGGCATATCAATTCACAATAATTCAAAAGAATCTTTTAATACTTCACAAAATTTTGAAACTAGCATTAGTTTTAATGATTTTTTTTCTTCATTTTCTTCACTTAATATATGAACTTTGTTATAAAAACTATTAAATTTTTTAGTTAAACTATATGTATAATTACATAAAATACGAGGATAACAACTATTTACTGTTTCTTCAAGAATTGATTTATAATTATATAACTCTTTAACTAAATCAATTTCTTCATCATAATCAAAAGAAACTTCTAGTTTATCAATATTAACAATTCATTTTTCATTATTCACTAATATTTGTTTAGCTCTTACATAAGCATATTGTATATATGGGGCACTATTACCTTCAAATGTCATAAATTCATCCCAATCAAATATGACATCTAAGGTTCTATTTTTACTTAAATATCAGTATTTTATAGCTCAAATTCATATTATTTTTGATAATTTATTTAATTCTTCATCTGAAAAATCGTTTCTTTTTTCAAGTATTATATTTTTAGCTCTTACCTCTGCTTCATCTAGTAAATCTTTAAGTTTTATAATATTTCATTTTCTTGAACTCATTGCTCAATCTTTTAGACTTATAAATCAATTATAAGCATGAAAAAATTCAGTTTTAACACCATGTCATTCCGGACTTGATCCGGAATCATCAAAATGATTTTTACAATTTATTGATCCTGAATCAAGTTCAGGATGACAAACAGTCCATCAAGCTAATCTAGAAATTTCAAAAACTTGTTTTAAGTGCAATTGTTGTCTTACATCTATAAAATAAAGTATTTTAGATGGCCTCCAGTTTTGCATTCTATATTTCACTGCAGCTAAATCTGAAGCAAGGTAACCATGAGTTCAATCTCTTTTTTGAAGTATACAACTAGGTATTTTTGATTCTTCAAAAAAACTAACTCATACACTAGAGTCATCATTTTTTGTTGCAATTCATTTTTCTACAAGCTCTTTTACAATATCTTTCATATTGTAAGTTAAATCTGGATAATTTCACATCTTAGGAAGACCAATTCACTCATAAAAACTTTCACCTATATCAAAGTCTGGTCTAACATGTAGTCTATCAAGCTCAATTTGCATAGCATCGATAGAATATCTAGTAAACTTTTTCCACAATTCTATTGATTCTGGATTTCATATTGATAACTCTTTAAATTCTTTTCTAAATTCTTCATCTAAATGACTATGTTTTTCAGCTTCTTCTGTGGCTTTTACATACAATTCCAATAAATAATCAACTGCATTTACTTTTAATTTGTCTTCATCTCACCACAATTTAAATGCAGAAATCAACTTACCAAATATAATCCCCCAATCTCATATATGACTATCAGTTATTACATTGTATCAAAGTTTTTTATAAACATTTATAATCACTTGTCATACATTTGGAGTACAAATATGCCCTATGTGTAATGGTTTTCAAACATTTGTTCATATATAATCAACAAATATATTTGATGAATTATTTGATTTTTCTATAGTATCTAATATATATTGATTTGTTTCAATAAAAAATTTTGATAAAAATTTTTTCTCTATCTTGAAATTTAGATATGGTCAAGCAATTTCTAAATCTGTAATTATAGTATTTTCATCATAGTTAGATTTAACAAAATCTATAATTTCTTGTCATATTTGAGCCGGTGACTTTTTAAGTGCTTTAGATAATCAAAAACAAGGAAAAGCAAAATCTCCTAATTCCTTTTTTGGTGGTACTTCCAAAGATATATCATCTATTGATAATTCTAATTCATAAAGTTTATAAACAATATTTTTAAATTGTTCTTTTAATTTTTGTTCTAAGATATTCATAAGATTATACAAATCAAGTATTAAAGATCCTGAAACAATCTACGGATCAAGTCCGAAGACTAAAGGTTCACCAGGATGACATTGTTTATATTTTATCTATTTTATCAAAAAAATAAAGTTAATTTTAAATAATTTGACTTTTTATGTTTTATATTTAATATATTTTTACTTTTATATAATTATACTATAACAAATTTTAAAATATGTTAGATTTAATAAATAAAAATATAGATTTCTTGATGAACTATCCGATATTTCAAAACAATAATGAATTGATCAAAAATATAGTAGATAAACTAAATAAAGATAGAATAGTTGTTGTTACATGAGTTAGATGATTAAATAAAACAAGTATAATAAAAGAGTTTCTAGAAAAAACAGGAAATAAAAACTTCTTTTATTTCAATGACGAACTTGATTCAGAAAATTTGATAAAAAATGACCAAGACTTTTTTAAACTATTTGATTTATATGAAAATAAACTAAATAAATGTAATATCTTAGTATTGCAAAATATAAATAAAATAGAGAATATAAAAAACATATTATCGAAGCTATACAAAAATAAAGATTATAAAATACTTATTTTTTGAAACAATATCCATATAGATAAAAGTAGAGAAATAGAAATTCCAAATAACATATTTCAACCCAATGAAATTTTAACAAAAGAATTAGTTGAAAATTACTTGAATTTTTGATCTATACCTGATGTGAAACTTTTAAATAATAATTACTTCAAAAAATCAACTTTAGAACATATAAAAAACAAGGTAGTTTTAAAAGATATAATTAATAATTATTCTATAAAAAGTGATATTTTATTTAATCAAGTTATATCAAAAATAGCACTTTTAGGAAATAGTCTATCTATCAGAGAACTTCATAGAAATATAAAAGAAAGTTGAATTAATATTTCTCTTATAACTCTTATGGACTATATAGACTTTGCAGTAAATGCAAAAATAATTAAGAGATGTTTTACATATGACTTAAAACTTGATAAACCTATAAATACTAAAGTAAAATATTATTTCAGTGATATAGGTATAAGAAATACTTTTGCAGGAAAAAAAATAGATGATAATATATTGGTTGAAAATCTGATTTACAATGATTTGATAACAGAATACAATGAAATATATAATGGTATGAATTGAAGATTTGATTTTGGTTTCTATATAAATGATAATTCTAGATTCATACACATAAGTTCAGAAACTGAAAAGAATGAGATAAAAAAAGAAATTAACAAGTTAGACAAAATAGAACAAAAATGAGATAAAGTTTTAGTTTTATCAAACTTGGATATGATAAATTATGAAAAAGTAGTAAGTTGAGTGAGGGTTGTTTGAGCTTGAGAATACAAAAAATAAATTATTGATTTTTTTATTATTTAGATATAATAAAGTTATATTTAAATAATAAAAATATGTGAATTTATTTTACCAAACATATACTTGAAAGATTATTACAGAGATGAATAACAAAAAGTGCAATTAAACATATTTTAAATAATTATAATTGAATAGAAAATAACGAGAACTTTGTAATTTATGATTGAATTTATGATAATAAAAAAATAAGAGTCATAACTAAGAAAAACTGAAAGCATATTATTTTAATAACATCATACTACATATGACAAATATAACTTTTGATAATGAAGCAAATGCATGATATATATATTTTAGTGGTAATAAAATTATAAAAACTATTGCTGTAAACGATAAGGTAATTTGTGATCTTGATAATGATTGAATGATAGTTTGAATTGAACTAATTTGAGTTAAAAATGAAGAATTTAAAAAAAATATTCAAGATATGAAATATGAGGTTTTAGTTTAAGTTTTTATAAATTTTAAAAAGTAGTAAGTTGAGTAAAAATTATTTGAGTTTGAGGATATAAAAAATAGGCTAAAAGCCTATTTTAAACATCAAAATTCAACACATAATTTATTTGAGATTTTATCAATAATTTCTTGTTTCAATTCTCAAAATTCTTGAATAATTAGAGTTTTATGAATAATTCAAATTTTGGGAATAACAATAATTGATTCTTTATCTAATTTTCAAGATATTAAAGATGAATTATTAATAACTATTCAGTTTCTATTTATATTTGATGATAATGGTAAAAACATATAATCTTGTTCATCATATTTTTTAAATATAAAAACAGGTCTTATTTTGTAGTCACTTAAATCAGTGAAATAAACTTTAACTAAAACTATTTTTCAAATCATATTAAAAACTTTTAGAAGTAATAGTAGAACTTTTTCCTAAATTATTTAAATCATCTTCATCCCAATATGTTATATTATTTATTTTATCTAAATTAATTCTCTTTTTACTAGGAAATTTAATTCAAATATCATATGATACTTTTACTCAATAAATTGATACAATTTCATCAGGAACATTTTCTATAGTTATTGTTGCCATAAAATAAATATTATAATTTAATTTACATCATTATACACATCATTTACAAAAATCAAAAAATGTTTTTTATACTTTTTTTATACTTGTTTTTTATACTTTTGTCATTCCCGAGTAGCCCTAGAATCTTCCTTGTATTGTAATTCTTATTTAAAAACAGAATATAGTGAAATATAAAGTAGATTCCCTTATGCAAGGGAATGACATAGTTTTAATGATGAATTATGTAAAAGTAAGTATTATTTGAGTTTGAGAATACAAAAAACCAGACTAATTAGTCTGGTTAAAATATTTCACTATGACTTCATAATCTAAGTAAAAGTAAAATCAATTCTCATTTATCAATTTCATAAACCAAAAGTAAATCTGGTCTTATATGACATTCTCTTGCTTTTTTATATTCTCAATCCAATTTATGATCATAATATTTTGCAGGTAATTTTTCTCAATTTGCTAGTAGTTTTACAACAATTTCAAACTCATCAACAATATCTTGATTATTTCTATATTTTTTGAAATCTTTTTTGAACTGAGTTGTTAATTTCCTTTGATAATTCATATTCATTTATATTAAGACATTAATTCTCTCATCAAGTCTTCATGAGTAGTAAAAACCTTATCACTTTTTCTTGCCTCATCTGCCAAATCTTTAATAGAAGGTTTTTTTGCCCTAATCTCATCGTATGTATGTATATCCATTTTTACAATTACATAATTTTTTTCCTTATCAAGTAGTTTTATCATATATTTTAATATTATAATTTAATTTACACCATTATACACATCATTTACAAAAATCAAAAAATGTTTTTTTATGTTTTTGTCATTCCCGAGTAGCCCTAGAATCTTCCTTGTATTGTAATTCTTATTTAAAAACACAATATAGTGAAATATAAAGTAGATTCCCTTATGCAAGGGGAATGACATAGTTTTATCAAAAAATGTTTTTTATACTTTTGTCATTCCCGAGTATTCGGGAATCTTCCTTGTATTGTAATTCTTATAAAAAAAACCTAGTGAAATATAAAGTAGATTCCCTTATACAAGGGAATGACATAGTTTTAATGATGAATTATGTAAAAGTAAGTGTTATTTGAGTTTGAGGATACAAAACCCCAGACTAATTAGTCTGGGGTTTTGGTGGTGAAATTTATGATCTTGTAGGTGGGTTTTGTGAATTTGGTGGTGATGGAGGTGCAGATGGTGTAGATGTCTCATTTCAATCTTTAATAAATCAATTTATACTTTTTAACTTTTTTATTATTTCACCTCTCACTTTTTCATTTGTAAATCATCAAGTATTTTCTAAATACTGTTCGATTCACTTATTATCATAAACTCATTTTAAGCTATCTAATCTACTAACTAATGCATTTATAACGGAATCATCAGTTTCTCATTGTGGAGTAATTATTTTTCAGGTACTTGTTCTATATTCTTTCCAATCAATATTTAAATTTACATTTGTATCTCAGTTATTTTTTCATCATGTACCTCCTCATCATTTTCACATCACAGCTTTTACTTCATCTATAGTATCTATATTAAAATCTCAAAATATTCATCAGTTATCTCTTGCTCAATATAGATTTGGGTTATTTTTACTTGCATTTTGTATATCTGTTAATGCTTTTAATACAGCTGTATCAGTACTTGCATTTCTAAATGAATCAACTAAAGTAACATCAAATCATTGTTCTTTTAATGCATCAGCAAATTCTTTTCTAAGACTTGGTTGATTAGCCCATATAGTTGGATCTTTCATCAAAGAAGCTTCTCTAATTTTTCCAAATTTATTTTCTTTTGTTCATGCAGTCCTAATATCTGATAATACCTTTCTAATATCTGAAAAATCTTTTCAGAATAAATCTGGAAACTTATTTTCAGCCCAAGTACTAGCTTTTTGATTTGGTATTTCTTGTATTCTAGACATTATTCTATCTCATGCAGCTCAAACTCCTCACAAAGTTAATCAATTTGTACCTGGAATTGGGATAAATTTTGGAGCACTCATTGCAAGAGCTCATGCTTTTTTACCAAACTCTTCAATAGGTTTAACAATCTCACCTGTAATTTTTGATGAATTTAATGCAGCCATAACAGCTATCCACATTATTGCTAAACCAAAAATTTTCATAATCAAATAACCTATTAATCATCAAGCTCAGTTAGTAATAATTCATATAAAATTATCTTTAGTATTCGCATCTCAAAATGATCACTCAGCTTTAATAGTCATAAATCATAAATCTAGTTTCTGTTCTTTTATATTTATAATAGTATTACTTGAACTTGTTAATCATTCTCATGCAACAAATAAAAATAACATACCAAATGATAAAGCTGCAGAAACCAAAACTGGTACCATAGCAAGGGATATAAATTCTTTTATAGTGAATTTTTTCAATGCTTCTCATCACTTATCTCATAGAAAATACATAAGTCAAAAAAGTGGTGACATCATAGCTTATATCCATAACCATACTCATCTTACAAACAATGCTAAAAACAATGCAATTATAAGAATCATATATATAAGTATGAATGCTATATCAAAAACCATTTTAGCTCATAATTCAAATATTTTTCAAATAAATTTTAAATCAACTTCTTTAAATTTATCTAAACTTCATAAATCCATTATTCAAAAAGAATATAAAGAAATCAACCCATATATACTTTGAGTTTTTTTATTTTCTCAATATATAATATCTTTTATTTTTATCATTTCTTTATCATTTTCACATTTAAATGTTGGCTTATTATTTTTATTATTTTTTAATAATTCTTTTTCAGCTTCAGTTCATTTTTCATCTGGATGAATATCCACTGAATGAGATGACTGTAAATTAAATATATAATTCTTACAAGTTCATTTAATATCGGTATTAAATTTACTTTGATCCATAGTTGGTGCTATAGTATCAAAAGGTATAGTTAAAACTGAAACGGTTAAAACTGCAGATATAGAAAGTATAAATTGTACTATAAACCAAGATAAAGGTACTATTAATATACCAACTATAAACTTTGGAAGTGCTTGTTTTAACTCAAACTTATCACCTCATTTTCATACTATATTCATAAATGCTATGACTATTAGAATTCATGCAAATATGAAATACACTATATTTGACATAAAAATCCACATTTGTTTTAATGGTCAAGTTAATCAAAATATTTCTCAATTAACCCATCCTGGATTTAAAAGTAATGCTACTATTCAAGTTAATACTCATACAATCATTCAAGCTCATGCCAAAAGAGCATTTAATCAATCTATAAACATTGATGTTCATGAAACAACAACTGATTGTTCTGCAGCAAACCCCACATCTCAAAAAATAAAAAGAGACACAATTATTAAAAATGTGTATGAAAAAATCTTTTTATAGATTCCTGCCTTCGCAGGAATGACAAAGTCATTTAATTTTTTGATGTTATTTTTGTTTTTATTTATCATAAATTGAAATATATTTTTTAAAAGCTTTAATAAATTTTATCACATATTTTTTTAAATAGCAAAAAAATGACCTCTTTAAAAAGAAGTCATTTTTATAGTGATTGTAAACTTTTGTATAAAATTAGAAAACCTCATAATCTCAATTTTCAATATCTTTTAGATTTTCTTGTTATTCTTCCAAAATCATATCTTTGTAATCTTTCCAATTCACATTATCTCAATATTTTTTATCTTTCTTTAAAAAAAGCACTAATGGAACTATATTATTCTCTTCCAATACTACCAACACTCATCTTATACTAACATTATTTACATTATTCTTAATTTTGAAATAAGGACTATGTAAAGATATAAAAGTATGTTTTTTAGTTTTAAGCATATTTATAAACTCCTGTTTTTGAAAATTTTTTGATAAATTTATCAGATATTTTTCTTCAAATCTTTTTGTTATAATTATCATTTTTTTGATTTTAATAAATTAGACATTTTTTTAGTTATTTCAAAACTTTTTTTATTAAAATCATCTCACCAATCACTTGTATCAATCTCTTCAATATACTCTATCTCACAATTATCATACAATCTATTAGTTCTAGTTCAAATCATAATCCTTCATTCAGCATAATCCAAAAGTAACATTCTTGCTACTGCTGATAGTGATAATTTATCTTTTTTAGCTCTTGCATAAGCCTTATCTCTTATTTCTTTATCTATTGAAAGTGTTGTAGTCATAATAAAAAGTTATATAATATTTATGTAAATATAATATAACTTTTATATAAAAATCAAACTTTTATTCATAGTTTTCTTTAAAAGTCTTTTTTCATTTATAACTTCAAAGAAACTAATAACAACTATCTTTTATTTTTTATTTCTTATCTTTTATTTAATTTAACTTTTTCTTCAAAAGTTCTGTGAATATCTTTGGATTTCAGGCTCCTTGTGAAGCTTTCATACATTGTCATACAAAAAATCCAAATACATTTTGATTTCAAGCTTTGTAGTCTTCTATTTGAGTTGGTAATTTTGCTATTACATCATCTACTATTGTTTCAAGTGCTCATAGATCATTTTTTTGTCTAAGTCATAATCTATCTACTATTTCTTCTGTAGATCAACCTGATTTATATAGTTCTTCTATAACTGTTTTACTATTTGTTGATGAAAGCTCATCTTTGTTTACTAGCTCAATTACTTTTGCAAGTTCTGAAGGCTCAAATTTCAGATTACATATTCATCATTTATCATTACACTCATTTATCAAAGATAAAAGCACTGTTGTTATATATGAACAAGATTTTTTTGGATCTTTTGTAAGTTCTACTATAGTATCAAAATATAGTGCAAGATCTTTATCTGCTGTTATTATTCTTGCATCATCTTCTCATAATTTATATTCATGCAAATATCTAAGTCTTTTTTCTATTGGCAATTCTCATACTTCTTGTTTTATCTGATTAATATATTCATCATCTAAAACAACTGGTAACAAATCAGGTTCTGGGAAATATCTATAATCCATAGCATCTTCTTTACTTCTTTGAGTTGTACTTACTCATTTATCATCATCCCATCATCTTGTTTCTTGTTCTATAACTCCTCAGGAATCAAGTATTCTTACTTGTCTCAAAAATTCACTATCTATCGCTCTTCATATAGCTGAAAATGAATTAATATTTTTTAATTCTGCTCTTGTACCAAGTTTCTTTTCTCATTTTGGTCTTATAGATACATTTACATCACATCTTAATTGTCATTTTTCCATATCAGCATCAGATACTCAGCCAAATCTAAACATCTTTTGAAGTTCCTTTAAAAATTCCATAACTTCGTCTTTATCAGAAAAAACTGGTTCCGTAACTATTTCCATAAGTGGACTTCATGCTCTATTATAATCAGCAAGAGTTTTTCCTCCAGCATGAATCAATTTTCAAGCATCATTTTCTAGATGCATATGATGTATAGCAAATTCTCTAACTTCTCAGTTTACTATTACTTTTACACTTCATCTTCAAGTAATTGGTTCATACATCTGAGTTGTTTGGAAACTATTTGGTAAATCTGGGTAAAAATAACTTTTTCTATCAAATCTTGATATTTTATTTATTTCACAATTCATAAGTAATCATGCTTTTACACCAAGTCTTACAACCTCACTATTAAGAGCTGGAAGCATACCTGGAAATCACATACATACAGGGCAAACATTTATATTTGGTTCATCGGCTAAATCAACTGCATTTTTACAGCTACAAAACATTTTTGTTTTTGACTTAACTCTTACATGTATTTCAAGTCATATAACTTTTTCATAATTTTCTACTGGCATTATTTGAAATTTTAAATTGTAAATTATAAATTTTAAATTAACTACGAAAAAGATTTTATTTCTTTTTCTTAAAAACTCAACTTGATTTTAAAAAATTAACGACTAAAATAGATAAGCAAATTTTTTTGAAGAATAAGAATATAAATAATAAAATATGTGCAATTTTAAATATATTCTAAAAAATTGTTAAAGCCTTAAAAAACAATTCTAATAAAAAATTTTTATAATTTAAATAAAATAAAAATGAATTTACAAGTAAAAATACATGTATCTCATGATTTAGAAGTATCTAAAGAGGTTGTTGAGAGACTTGTAAGTGAAAATATTTCTACTAAACTAGATAATTATCTTGCTAAATTTAGCAAAGATGATGCTGAATGATCTTTGGAAGTTAAGGTTGATAAAAATAAAAAATGACTGTTCGATTGAGTAGTTCATGCAACCTTAGATTGAAATTCATACAGAGCTGAA